>JBOGLI010000358.1:0-3399 GCA_050746165.1 Terriglobales bacterium
CCACTGATCACTGACCACTATTTTCAAAATGCTTGCCACTCTCACAGTTCTCGGCTCCGGCACCTCGATGGGCGTTCCCACCATCGGCTGCCGCTGTGCGGTCTGCACCTCCACCGATCCGCACGACCGCCGCACCCGCCCTTCAATCCTCGTCGACTACGACGGCCGCCGCGTGCTCATCGACTCCAGCCCCGACTTCCGCGAGCAGGCCATTCGCGAGGGAATCCAGCACATTGACGCCGTCCTGTACACGCACGCGCACGCTGATCACATCCTCGGTCTCGATGACTTGCGCCCGCTGACCTACCATCGCGCCGGCAAAATCCCCCTCTACGCGCAGCCGCCCGCCGCCACCATCATTCGCCGCATCTTTCAGTACATCTTTGCCGGCGACTACAAGTATGGCGGCCTCGCGCAAGTGGAGCTCAACGAGTTCACCGCGCCCATCGAGCTCTTTGGTGCCACGTTTCTGCCGGTTCCGCTGATGCACGGAGACGCCGAAATCTGCGGCTTCCGCATCGGCTCGGCCGCCTATCTCACCGACTTCAGCGAGATTCCGGCGGCCTCGGAACCAATGCTTCGCGGCCTCGACATCCTCATCCTCGACGCGCTCCGCCGCAAGCCGCACCCCACCCACTCCACCGTTGAAAACTCGCTTGCCATCATCGACCGGCTGCAGCCGCGCCGCGCTTTCTTCACGCACATGTGCCACGATCTCGGGCATGAAGCGACCAACGCAAGCCTTCCCGCCGATGTGCGGCTCTCGTACGACGGCCTGAAACTGGAGTTTGAAATCTGAGCATGAAGATTTTCCGGCACATTGAAGAGGTCGCGGCCGATTTCGGTCCCTCGATCGTGACCGTCGGCAACTTCGACGGGGTCCATCGCGCGCACCAGGTGGTCATCGCCGAGGTCGTGAACCGCGCCCGTGCTACCGGGAACAAGGCCATCGCCGTTACCTTCGATCCGCATCCCACGCGCGTCCTGCGTCCCGACGCCGCGCCCAAGCTGATCACACCCACGCCTGTAAAGCTGAAACTGTTGGCGCATACCGGACTCGACGCGGTACTCGTGCTTCCATTTACGCGCGATCTGTCCTTGATGAAGCCTCGCGAATTCGCCGAGCTCGTGCTGGTGAAGACGCTGCGCGCGCGCGAGGTCCACGAGGGATTCAACTTCCATTTCGGACACCGTGCCGAGGGCAACGCCGAGCGTCTCGCGGAATTCGGGCGAGAATTTGAATTTCAGGTGACGTGCTACCCTGCGCTCACCATCCGCGGCCACGTCGTTTCCAGCAGCCGCGTTCGCCAACTGCTCGCCGAGGGCAACGTCTCCCGCGCGCGCCACCTGCTGGGCCGCATCTTCAGCGTGGTCGGCAATCCTGGCCGCGGTCGCGGATATGGCCACAAGTACACTGTGCCAACGATTAACCTCGCGCGCTACGACGAAATGGTCCCCGGGAATGGCGTGTACATCACCCGCATCCGTGTCGCCGAGGAGACTTTCGATTCCGTGACGAACGTCGGTGTTCGCCCGACCTTTGGCGAGGACTCATTCGCCATCGAGAGCCACCTGCTCAATTTCCACCCCATCGAGTTAACTGCGCAAACCGAGGTCGAGCTTTGCTTCCTCAAGCGCCTGCGCGACGAGCAGAAATTTCCCTCCACGGATGCGTTGCGCGAACAGATCGCCAAGGACGTACACCGGGCGCGGCGATTCTTTCACCACTTGCAGCGCCACCAGGCTCAGAAATAAGTTGTCATCTCGAGCGAGGACGCAAGTCCGAGTCGAGGGACCTTGTGTTTGTCGCAGTAACTCGCGCAATCGAAGTTGCTCAGCGCTTTACCTGGTCCACGATTCGTGGGCGTAGACGACGCGCCATCCGTCTGAAAGGCGTTGCCATATGCTGGTGACCGCGAACGTGCCTTCGCTCGTTTTCCCGTCCGGCAAAGTACGGCGGGAGGCCAACTCCGCGGTTACCAGCACTGTTTTTGGGCCGAGCTGCATGAACTGGGGCGGAGCCTGTTGTGTGTAAACAACATCGCTCTTGCCTTGGCTCCACCACTTGAGTTGCTGCTCGCGCAGGCTGTCGTAGCCGCGAATCACTTGGCCATTAATGACGAAGACGAGTGTGGAATCGTGCGCGTACGTAGCTAGGAAACGGTCTGTGTCATGCGCCTTGGCCGCAAGCATTTGCTCGTGCATCAGCGGCAGGATCTGTTGCTCGGCGGAGCGATCGGACTGCGCCTGCGCCAGCGTTGCGGCCAGAAGGCTGAGAACGAGAACTGAGTAGATACTGAATTTCATCGCGCCTCGCGTGAAACTAGGAGTCAGAGCCGCTGACGGAAGTCTTCCCCATCGAGAGATTCCTCAGCGTTTGCGAATACTAAATCTCAATCGAGGGAGTTTCAATCGGCGGCGAGCGCCTGCGCCGGCGGGTAGTTGATCCGGGCAGCGCGCGTCCGTTGCTGTAGCGACCGCGTGAAGTTCTTCCACGCCGGGTGCGACGCGACGAACGCGAACGCCAGTCCGAAGCTGGCCAGCGTGCAGGCGTAATACGATTGCGGCCACAGGTACACGTTCACCGCAAACACCAGCGCCGCAATGCCCACTCCGCCCAGCAGGATCGGCGCCGCTTCCCTGCGGCCCGTCCACGCCTGCAGCCCGAGAATCGGCCGCATCAGCAGCGCCGTGACGGCGATTGAGATCACCAGCAGCGCTACTCCATGCGGAATGAACATCTCCAACATGCGCACGACGAAATTGTTGGTCATGTAGAAGACCAGCGAATTGGCGCCCCACAGCCGGATTTCCCGCATCTTCTCGGCCGTCGCTTCGCTCATCCACTCGCGCAACCCGCTGAACGCCCAGCAGACAACGGCGACGCCGATGAGAAAGTAGTCCGCCGACATCCAGAACTTATCGAACTGAAATGACGCGAACGGAGTTCGCGCGACCAGCAACACCAGCGCCCCCGCGCCCAGCAGCCATCCCTGCATTCCGCCCGCGTACTTCTTCAGGTGCGCGCCCAGCAGGTAGAAACTGAGCCATGGCAGCAGCGGGAATAACCCGGGCGTTAGGAAGAACGACGATACGCCGCCTTCGGCGACCTTCCAGTAGAGGTGCTGGTTCGCGAGATGAAGCAGGTACGGCAGCGGGAACAGCCACGTCCAGCGCAGCGGGAACAATCGCCGCAGCACCAGCATGGCCAGGATTGCCATCCCCGCGCTCTGGAAAACGTCCGCCTTCCACATCGTTCCCTGGATGTAATTGTCGGCAAACCCGGCGAAGATCAGGAACAGGGCGTTAGCCGCAAGCCGCAAGTCATCGCGCCGCTTCCGCTCCAGCACGGTCGTAAGGTTCATTCCCGTCGAGGCAAAGAACAGGACGGTCGCCATC
>JBOGLI010000359.1:0-7322 GCA_050746165.1 Terriglobales bacterium
CCCTCCAGTAGCTCTATGCTGAAACCTGCACTCAGGTGCAGGGGATTTGTGTCTCTCATCCCTCCCAGTTCTTTCTCAACTAGACGTTTCCAGGCTAACCGGCTGTGTCCCAGCCACTTGCGCGAGCTCCCCACTCCCCTCTTGGGATAACCCAGCCGAACTCTTGGGACCCCTTGGGACAGTCCTTGCAAGTTGCTGACTTTAACGGGTCGGTAAAATAAACGGGCTGTGTACTCGGCAGGCAGTAACTCGCTGCTTACCCCATCCGCCCAGGTTACCTCAGGTAACCTGGAGCTAAGTCGTTGACGCGGATCAAGGGGAGGGGGGAGGGGTCTGACCAGCGCACTTACCCTTTCGTAAACTCCTCTTGCCTCACGCCTCATGCCTCACGCCTCGCTTGCGGTATGCTCTTCCACACTGGAGGGTGAGTTCATGCATTTCAACCGCCGCGAGTTTCTGATTGGCGCCAACGCCGCCGCCGTCGCCCTGGCCACCGGCCGCGCCTACGCCGCGCTTACGCCGCAACAAACGGCCTCCGACGAAGCCTTCTGGGAGCAGATCCGCAACTCCTACGTGCGCGACCCCAAGCTGCTCAACTTCAACAATGGCGGATGCGCACCCGCGCCGATCTCGGTGATGAAGGAGCAGATCGACGAGATCAATTACTCCAATCTTCTCCCGGTCGAGCGCATGTGGGCGGAGCTGGAGCCGAAGATCGAGGGCGTCCGCAAGCGTCTGGCGGCGATGTGGAAGGCCGACCCGGAGTGCATCGCCATCACGCGCAATGCCAGCGAGTCGCTACAGATCGCGCAGTTCGGGCTCGACCTGAAGCCGGGCGACGAGGTCCTGCTCACCTCGCAGGACTACCCGCGCATGATCACCACCTGGGAGCAGCGCGCGCGCCGCGAGGGCATCGTCCTGAAGCAACTCGATTACCAGGTCCCGGTGAAGGACCCGGCAGCGCTGGTGAAGATGTACGAGCAGGCGATCAACTGGAAGACGAAAGTGATTCACGTCTCGCAGGTAATCTTCATGACGGGCCAGATCTTCCAGATCAAGGAAATCTGCCAGCTCGCCCGCGCGCACAACATCACCAGCATCGTGGATGGCGCGCACGGATTCGCGCACGTTCCCTTCGACTTCCAGGAGCTGGATTGCGACTTCTATGGCGCGAGCCTTCACAAGTGGCTGTCGGCGCCGATCGGCACGGGCGTGCTATACGCTCGCAAGGACCGCATCGAGCGGCATTGGGCGCTGATGGCATCGCCGCCGTCGATGGACAAGAACATCCGCAAGTTCGAGGAGATCGGCACGCATCCAGCGGCCATGCACAACGCCATCCTGCAGGCGCTGGAGTTTCATGCCGCCATCGGAGACCAGCGCAAGTGGGAGCGCTTCCGCTACCTGAAGCAACGCTGGGCCGACCGCCTGTCCCGCATTCCCGGCGCGCGCATGACCGTGGAATTGGCCCCGGAACATTCGGGCGCGTTCGGCACGATTGGCTTCGAGCGCGTCGATCCTGGCAAGCTGAGCGATGAGCTAATGAAGAGTCACCAGATTCGGGTAACGCCGATCGGCGGCCCGGGATTCAACGGCATTCGCGTCAGCCCGAACGTGTACACCTCGCTGGCCGAGGTGGACCGCTTCAGCGATGCGGTGGAAGCGTCCCTCAAAACGCTGGCCTGATCTCGACAGGCGTTCAGGCGACGTAACGGCCCTGGTCTTCTACGGCGCGGCTGAAGCCGCGCCCTTCCGAGAGCGATCGCATCACGAGAGAGTTAATACTGGCTGTAGGGTGTGCCACTCTCGTCGGAGCCGGGGGCGCCGCTATGCACGTTGGAGATGCCGGGCGCGTCCTGGTCCACGCTCTCCAGCACGTCCTCCTGGTCCACCTGCCAGGTGTCCGTGGAATTCGTGATGGGATCTTTGGGGAGTTCCTTGAGATAGCCGGCGGTGACCAGATCTTGTAACGATTGCGGCGCCTTGCCCTTGTCGAGCGAATATTGGTCAATGACGGACCGCATCGAGAACATGTCCTGGCGAAGCACGGCTTCCCGGGCATGCTGGATCGACTTGCTATAAATCGGTGCCGCGACCGCGGCGAGAATGAGGATGATGCTGATGACAATCATCAGCTCGATGAGGGTGAAGCCCCGGGATTTGCGGCGCGAGAACATGCAGTCGTTATTTTACCAATCCGAATACTTGGTGCCGTCCAAAGCGGTGCCGGTCGATTGGCTGAAGACGTCGAAGACATTGTCGCCGCACCAGGAGGTGGAATCGGGCTCGTCGGAATTGCAGCGCTTGCCCCATTCCGCTTTGCCGGTCATCGGGTCCACGGGAATGCTGCGCAGGAAACGAACCTTCTTGCCGCCGACGTCCACGCCCTGTACCAGCGTATCGAGGTCGGGTGGATAGCCGTCGGTGCCGAGCTTGATCTGAAAGGCGCCGCGGTCGGCAGCGTCCTTGTAGCGATCGATGGCGTCGCGCATCTGCCAAAGGGCCTGATGAAGGTCGTGCTCCTTCTCGCGGCGGACGCGGACGCGCGCGATGGGAATGGCCGCCCCGGTGAGAATAATCAGGATGGTGATGGCGACGATCAGCTCGATCAGCGTAAGCCCGAGCTGGCGAGTTCGGAAAGACTTATACATCGGTTGCTAGTTGCTGGTTGCTAGTTGCCAGTTATGAAAAGGGGAACTCACAACAAACAACCAGGAACTAATAGCTATTTTACCGTGATCATCGCCTGTCCGGCATTGACCGGCAGCGGATTTTGCCCGGGATCGCGCGCGCCCGCGCGAGTGATGTTCAACATCGATTGCCCCTGCGCTTTGGCCAGGAACGTGAGCGTGAACACCGTACCCTGTCCAGAGACTCCGGCTGCGCCGGGTGGACGCGTGGCGTTAACGATCAGAGTTCCCTTGGCTTCGTCGCCGCGGTGGACTAGCGCGACCGGCTGACCATCCTTCTCGAGGAATTGTCCGGGAGAGACGTTGAGCAGTTGCAATTGCTTGGGATCGTAGGAGATCTCCACCGGCACCGAGTACACGTTCGCTGCGTTGGCAATTGACACGTTGACGCCGAAGGCGGAGCCGGCGGTCTGCGTCACCTGCGCCGGATCGAAGCTCAGGATGGCGGGAGCCGTGGGACCTTGCGCGCTCGGCTGAGCCGGTGGCTGCGCCTGCTGGGTGGCGGGCTGCTGGCCCGGCTGCGTTAGCGGGGGTTGATTCTGCCCCGGCATCGTTCCGGGTTGCTGATTGGCAGGCGCAGTTCCGGGCTGCTGCACCTGAGGTACGGGGCGAGGCACTCCCGGGGCCATGCCTGGCGCGGGGGCTGCCGTCGCAGGCGGCGCGACAGGCTGTGCCGCGGTAGGCTGCGCGGGACCGCGGCGCAGCTCGATGGCGTTCTGAGTACCGACGTCGATCGGGCGCAGGTTCTGTTGCGTGATGTCGTGGCCACGGACGATGTGCGGCGTCAGGGCGAAGACGATCTCGTTCTGCCGGTGCTCGACGTTCTCCTGCGAGAACAGGTACTTGATGATCGGGATTTGCGACAGGAAGGGCCAGCCGCTCAGCGATTTGAGGTCGGTATCTTCCAGCATGCCACCCATCAGGCTGACTTCGCCGTCCTTGAGCCGTATCTCGTGCTCGATGCGGCGCTGGCCGATGACCGGCTGATCGATACCGCCGATGCTCACATGCGACGTGACCGACGAAACTTCCATCACGATCTTCAGCGAGACTTCGTGGTCGAGGTGGACGGTGGGAGTGATGTCGATATTCACGCCGACGTCGATGTACTGAAACTGGGTGTTGACCAGCGGGCTGACACCCAGTCCGGCGACGCCACCGGCCCCGGAGAACGATCCGGTCGCCACCGGCACGCGGTCACCGATCTTCAGCGTCGCTTTCGCGCCGTTCAGCGATCTCACTTCCGGGTTCTGGATGATCTTCGTATTCGAGTCGCTCATCAGGAACTGCACCGAGGCGCTCGGGATGTTGACGAAGAAATCGTTGGAAGTGAGATTGGCCAGCTTGTTAAGCGTGAGTGGCTGCGTCGAAGAGGTAGTGGAAGTTCCGTTGGTCCCTGTTCCCGTGCCGTTATTGGTGTTGTTATTGGTTGTAGTGACGTTATTCTGCAGCGCGACGCTGGCGGACTGCGGTGGCTGAATTCCGATCTGGCGGAGCTTGTCGCGGCTCACCTGCATGACGGCGACGTCGACCAGGACTTCCGGGCGGGCCTTGTCGATATCGCTCAGCAGTTTCTCGGCCAGGGCCACCTGGTCGGGCGTGCCGCGCACAACGATCGCGCTTTGCGAAGTCAGGTTCACCAGGCGGGTAATATCGGTGACAGTTCGGATCGTATTCAGCGCGTCCTGCACATCGTTCGTGCTGTATGCATTGGAAAGATAGAAAGTCTTTACGACCTGCTCTTCCAATTCCGTGCGCTTGGTCTTGGTGTCGGCGGCGATAAAAATCGTATTCGCTGTGACCGGCCGCCAGAATGTCTTGGATTCAAGGGCGACGATTTCGAGCGCTTCATACAGCGAGACGTTATTGAGATCGATGGAAATACGGCGCGAAACATAATCCGGATCAAACAGAACGTTGATCCCAGCCAGCTTGCCGATGGTCGTATAAACCTGCTTGGTGTCTTCGGTCATGCGCAGGGTGATCGGCGTGTTGTCGATCGGCTTGAGCGTCGCCGGCCCGAGCGCATGCAGCGCCTCTTCTCCGAGGGCGGTCGGTGGGGGGACGCCCGCGGGAGTCGGCGGCTCGGTTTTCTCGATCATGTTCCGCGTTTTTTGCGCTTCGGTCTGGGCGACGTCGAGAGCAGGGTCCATCTGCGCCGCTTGTTGGAAGAGGACGAGAGCCTCCTGCAATTGGCCGTTCTCACGGAGGAGGATGCCTCGGTGTACAAGCAGGGTCGCGGCCTGCGTTCGCGAGCGCAGGTACGCCGTGCGGTAGCGCAACTCCTGGGGCTTTAGGTCGTAGGCTTGCTTATAGAACTGGTAAGCCTCTTCCCATTTCTGGCTGGCTTCGGCGTTGACGCCCTTCTTGTAGAACGACTTGGCCTTGTCGGCGGCTGCCGGCAGCGTGACCGCGAGCAGAAGCGCAAGGATGATAAGAAAGCGCCGCGTGAATGGCTGAAGAGCGGATGTCGCGAAACCCCGAATGATCGTTCTCCTTGGCGATGCCGATACCTATACCGGCAGTCGGGAAAAACCTGTTCGCCGTGTGAGGGACGCGTTGCAATCCATCACCGGCCGGATCCTTAGCGACCTAAGTGCCTGCCCAGCAAAGCAGGTACAGACCGCGATTATAACAGTCCACCCTCCGGGCCGACAGCAGCGGGCGGGTTCATTTTGTTATGCTGAATGTTTCCGCAAGTAGCACGCGCATGGCCCGCACCGTCACCACGAACCCAAACCCGAAACCAAAGTCGCGTCGCGACCCTGTCGCTTCCGGGGAGCGTGACGCGTCCGTGAACCGTGCTGCCGCTCACAACTATTTTCTTTCCGACAAATTCGAGGCCGGCATCGTCCTGACTGGTACGGAAGTGAAGTCCATCCGCTCTGGATTGGCGAACCTGAAAGACGCCTACGGTCTGATAAAAAACAACGAACTCTGGCTGATCAACGCGCATATCGGCCCTTACACGCACGGCAACATCTTTAATCACGCGCCGCTCCGCACCCGCAAACTGCTCGTCCACGGCAACGAGATCCATAAGCTCTTGGGAAAGACGCAGGCAAAGGGCGTCACGCTGATTCCCACCCGCCTCTACTTCCGCAACGGGCGGGCGAAGGTCGAGATGGCGCTGGCGAAAGGCAAGCAGCTCTGGGACAAGCGCGAAACGGAACGCCGCCGTACCGCCGACCGCGAGGCGCGCGAGGCGATGGCACGGAGCCGAAAATCGTAATCGCGCGGAAAAAACAATTTGCCGCTGATTAACGTTGATACACGCTGATAAGAAAATAAGAAGAAGCGAGATTTATGAAAATTGCATTTTCCTACGGTTCCCCTGCACAAATCGAGACGGAATGCCTGGTGGTGCCGGTACTCGACCATGGCGAGAAGGAGAAGAACGACGCCCGCGCTGCAACTACGGACAAGGCACTTTCGGCCGCCGCGCAGGAACTTGCGTCGAGCGGCGAGACCGCGGGCAAGCTTTTCGAAACCGTCCTGCTGCATAAGCCGGATGGCGGTAAGGCGAAGCGCTTGTTGTTCGTGGGCTGCGGAAAGGCGAAAACCTTCTCTGCCTATGAACTGCGCAGGGTGGCGGGCGCTGCTGTCCGTTTCCTGAAGCCAAAGAACATCAAGCGCCTTGCGGTCCTGGTGCCGGAGTTGAGGTCGGGCGCCGAGGATGCGGTGCGGGCGATCGTCGAAGGACTGCTGGTTGCCGATTTCGATCCGGACACCTACAAATCCGATCGCAAGAACCAGGCAATTGAAGAGGTGACACTGGTGGCCGCCTCGAGCGCGAATAAAGACGCATTGCAGCGCGCCGCCGACGAGGGCCGGTTCATCGGCGAGTCGCAGAACTTCACCCGCGAGCTGGTCAACGAGCCCAGCAACCGGCTGACACCGAGCATGCTCGCCGAGCGGGCCCGCAAGATGGTGGAGAGTCTGGGCGTGCCGGAGCTGACCATCGAGACCTACGGCGCGGAAAAACTTCACGAGCTGAAGATGGGGGCGTTCTGGAGCGTGTCGCAGGGATCGGAAGAGCCACCCGCATTGATCGTGGCACGATATGAACCGAAGGGCGCGCCGGAGAAGCCGCTGATCGGGCTGGTCGGCAAAGGGATCACCTTCGACACGGGCGGCATCTCCATCAAGCCCGCCGAGGGCATGGAGAAAATGAAGTACGACATGGCGGGCGGCGCGGCGATGCTCGGCGCGATCCGCGCCATTGCCCTGCTGAAACCGAAGGTCCGGGTACTGGCAATCGTGTGCGCGTCGGAGAACATGCCGTCGGGAAAGGCGCAAAAGCCGGGCGACGTGCAGATCGCCATGTCGGGCAAGTCGATCGAGATCATTAACACCGACGCGGAAGGACGCCTGGTGCTTGCCGACGGCCTGCACTACGCGCGCCAACTCGGCGCCACCCACTTGATCGACGCCGCCACGCTCACCGGCGCTTGTGTGGTCGCGCTGGGATACGTGAATGCCGGAGTCTTCACCAACGACGACGGCATGTGGGAAAGCTTCCAGACGGCCCTGAAGCGCGCGGGAGAAAAGATGTGGCGGCTGCCCGTGGACCAGGATTACCAGGAGCTGATCAAGAGCAGCATCGCCGACATCAAGAACACGGGCGGGCGC
>JBOGLI010000360.1:0-1407 GCA_050746165.1 Terriglobales bacterium
GGCATGGCGTCGGCGGCGTCGACAAACTCATGCTCGACGCTCGAAAGTGACGTGTTCAGAACTTTGGCGAGCGTTGGTGTCGGCTTGGCTTTTCCAGCATCCTGCGGGCCTTGTGCCGCAGCGATGCCGCACAACACGAGTACGGCGACAAACAGTCTGATCCTCATCTCCTCTGCCTCTCTTTATTCTTTTGACTGATAAATCCGGTATGGCTGGCCCGTGACCCTTGATCCTTGCCCCTAGGAAGTGGCCGTTCCGTTCACCGTCTGGCTGAGTGCCTGGATGGAAACCGATTGCAACCGGTAGTGCCGCGCGATGGTCAACCCCGCGATCAGCGCCACGGCGGCGATCAGCATAGCATTCGGAATGCCCCACCTCTCGCCGATCGCTCCCCAGATCGCGCTGCCCGCGGCCATCCCACCTTGCAAAACCAATAAGTACATCGACAGCGCGCGCGCGCGTAACCATGCCGGGCACATGGTCTGCGCCGACACGTTGAGGATGGCGACGATGGTGATCCACGCACCGCCGCCGGCGAACAGCGCGGCGCACATACCGGCTAGCGAATGCAGCCGAGGCGTGGCAAAGGTCGCCGCCGCAAACACGATCGTCGCCAGCGGAACCACGGTGTTCACCGGCATGTGGTTCCGCACCCACGGCAGGAGCGCCGCCCCGGCCAGCGCGCCCGCTCCGAAACACCCCAGCATGATGCCGAAGCCGATCGATCCATAGGGCTTCGCGATCAGCGGAAGCAGCGCCAGCAACGCGCTCGCCGCCACACTGAATACCGCGGTCCGCACCAGGACGGTCCGGACCGCATCCGATTGCCGGAAGTACTGCAAACCGGTCCCGATCGCGCTCATCACCCGCTCACGACGAGCGGGCACGAAATTCGGGCGTTTCCAACTGTAGAGAACGAGGATCACTCCGGAAAAACAGGCGGCGTTGACCAGGAACGTCGCGCCCGGCCCCCACGGGACGATTAACAATCCTCCCAGCGCGGGTCCGACGGCGCGCGCCACGTTGAATCCCACCGAGTTCAGCGCCACGCCCTGCGCGAAATTTTCCTTCGACACGATCTCCGGCGTGATCGCCTGCCAGGGAGGATCGTTGACCACGTAACCCAGTCCGAGCACGAAGGTAAAGACCAGCAGAACCCACGGCGAGACTAGCCCGAGCAGCGTCAGGATGCCCAGAGCAGCGGCGGCGACCACGAGCCATGACTGCGTCAGCAGCAGCAGCTTTCGCCGGTCCACCAGGTCGGCCAGCGCGCCCGCGGGAAGAATCACAAGGAACACCGGCAGCGCGCTCGCCGTCTGTACCAGCGAAACCATCAGTGGCGACGACGTCAGGGACGCCATCAGCCAGCCGCTGCCGACGATCTGGATCCACTTACCTGTATAGGAA
>JBOGLI010000361.1:0-2710 GCA_050746165.1 Terriglobales bacterium
GCGTCCTCCGCGTCCTCTGCGTCTAGGTTCAGGCGTTAGAAGACGCCGGCGATGGAGGTTCCGCAGTGGCGGCAGGCGCCGTTGCGAACGTCGTTCTTCTCGACCGAATGCCAGGAGCGGCGGATGATCACGCGTTTGCACCCCGGGCAAATGGTATTGCCGCCGTCGCTGAAGATGTTTCCCTCGTAGACGTATTTCAATCCCATCTGCATGGCAAGGGCGCGCGCCCGGTGCAGGGTTTCGGGCGGGGTGCTCGGCTTGTCGGTCAATTTGAAATCGGGATGAAAGGCGGTGAAGTGCAGGGGCACGTCGTCGCCGAGATTCGTCAGGACCCAGTCACAGAGCTGCTTCACTTCGTCGTTGTCGTCGTTGAGGGTGGGGATCATCAGGTTCGTGAGCTCGAACCAGACGTCAGTTTCGCGACGCAGCCAGGTGAGCACGTCCAGCACCGGCTGGAGATGAGTCAGAGTGATCTTGGAATAGAACTTTTCCGTGAACGCTTTCAGGTCGATGTTGGCGGCGTCGATGTGCTGGTAGACGTCGAAGAACGCCTCGCGGGTGATGTAGCCGTTGGAGACCATCACGGTATTCAGGCCTTCTTCGTGGGCCACCTTGGCGATGTCGATGACGTACTCGGCCCAGATGGTGGGCTCGTTATAGGTGAAGGCCAGCGAAGGGGCGCGGTGCTGAAGTGCGGTTGCCACAACGTCTTCGGGCGAGAGCTCGGCGGCGTTCACCTGGTCGGACTTGGCCTTGGAGATGTCCCAGTTCTGGCAGAAGAAGCAGCCCATGTTGCATCCGGCGGTACCCATCGAAAGAATCTTTGTGCCGGGATGAAAATGGTTGAGCGGCTTTTTCTCGATCGGATCCATCGCGATGGCCGCAGGGCGACCGTAGCCGAGTTGCACCAGGCGTCCGCCTTCATTCTTGCGGATGTAGCAGAAGCCGGTCTGGCCGTCGCCGATGTGGCAGTGCCGCGGACAAAGGTAGCAATGCAGGCGGCCGTCGGCCATCGGCTCCCACCAGCGGGCGTCGTGATGGACCTCGACCTGAGTTTCGGAAAGAATGTTGAAGGACATACTGCTGTTACAAATATTTTATGCTTTTTCGGTGTAAAAAGCAGATTCCTCACTGCGTTCGGAATGACAATGCAACAAAATCCGGGTGCGACACGCGGCGCCCGGCACGTGCTACGCTTTTTGCTTGGCCACCATTTACACCATCGGCCACTCCACTCGCACTCTGGATGAGTTCATCGCGCTCCTGCAGGCGCATGAGATCGCGCTGCTGGTGGACATCCGGTCGTATCCCGCATCGCGACGGATGTCGTGGTTTCAAGGGCCGCAGTATCCACCGTTCATGACGGACGAAGAAGGCCGCCGAAACGAGGCGCTGGAAACGACCCTGCCGAGGGCCGGAATCGAGTACGCATGGATGCGTTCCCTGGGCGGACGGCGCGGAAAATCGCGCGATGATTCTCCGAATACGGCATGGCGCAGCCCGGCCTTCCGCAATTATGCCGACTACATGCTGACCGAAGACTTTCGCCGTGGCGCGGCGGAACTTATTGGATTAGCGGAGAGCAAGCGCACCTGCGTGATGTGCGCGGAGGGGCAGGTGTACTACCACTGCCACCGTATGTTGCTGTCGGATTACCTCGCCGCGAAAGGGCACACAGTGTTGCACATCTCCAGCAAGGCCGCAGCCAAGCCGCACCGCATGACCGCGGAAGCGCGAGTTGAAAATGGAGAGCTGACGTACCCGGGAGAGCCCGCGCTGTTCTAGTCGCTGCCCGAGGTCCCCGGATCCAGCGGTAGCGGCCCTGGCTCGCCGGGAAAGTACACGCGAGCCGCTTCTGAGATGGGATCGTTGGGAGAGTGGAACGGGGCGCGCCGTCGCTTCATGCGCGCGCAAATCAGATAAGTGAAGATGCCGACCAGCGGAGGCAAGACCAGCGCGAGCGTCCTGAGCACGGCACGGATGGTCACCAGCGAACCGCCGCCCAGCGCAATCAGAATCACGTCGTCGCCGCCGGCAAAGAGCAGCACGAGCAGGAACGTAAACGCGGTGCAACCGATGGCCGTGTTGATCGGCTGTTCGTACGGCATCAGCAGGACGTGGTGATTTCCGCGATCGAAGGAAAGCCACTGTTCGACGAACGGGTAAATGTAGGCGAGCAAGAACACCAGCAGCGGAAACAGGATCCCAGCGAAGAAGACATTGGGAACCAGCCGGTTTCCGGCGCGGATATTGATAGGCGGCAACAGGCGCATCGCGCCTTCGATCCAACCCAGGTACCAGTCAGGCTGCGCTCCTGGTACCGCGGCAAACGGGGTATAGGGTCCATAGACCCAGACGGGATCAATCTGCACGAGACCGCCGAGAGCGGCGATGAATCCAAAAAGAATCGCGAACAGGCCAATCGTCTTGGCGGTGTAGGACGGGAACAACCGGGAGCCGACGATCGTCGCATTGGTGCGGCGCGGTCCCGGCATATTGGTATGGAACTGGCGCCAAACAATGGCCAGGTGCAAAGTCATCAATCCCGCGATCAGAAACGGTATGAAGTAGATGTGCATCGCGTACATATGCGGGATGGTCACTTCAGAAGGGACATTGCCACCGACCAGCAGGTACGCGAGCCAGACGCCGATCACCGGAAACGAGAGCAGGATCGAGTAGCCGATGCGCAGGCCCTCACCGGAGAGCA
>JBOGLI010000362.1:0-1819 GCA_050746165.1 Terriglobales bacterium
CTTGATGGGCTCGTACTGCCAGTCGACAATCATCGCCTTGGTGTTTTCGCCATCCAGTTGCAGGTCGAAGATGCTGTTGTGACCGGCGTCGGAGTGCAGGATGCGGCCGATCTGCTTGGGATCGACGCTCACCGCGAGGGCGTCCTTGCCCGCGCCGTACACGACGGCGGGAACGCTTCCCGCTTTACGCACGCGCCGCGCGGCATTCTTGCCGTTGGCCTCGCGCGGCTTGGCTTCTACTAAAGTTTCACTGAGTGGCATAAATCAAATTCCTCGAAAAAGTTCGTCAGTTCGTCAGTTTGTCAGTTCATCAGTACGGCTGGTATGTATCGAGATACTGAAATACTGACGCACTGAAATACGGTTCACACAAAGAGCTTGCTAACCGAGGTCTCCTCGTGAATGGACTGGATCGCGCGCGCGACCAGTCCGGCGACGGAGAGGACCTTGATCTTGGGTTCGCGTTTGCCTTCCTCCGTCAGCGGGATGGTGTTGGTGACAACCACCTCGGTGAGCGGAGACTTGGAAATTCGTTCGATGGCCGGTCCGCTCAGGACCGGGTGCGAGGCGCAGGCGTAAACCCGCTCCGCACCGTTATCCATCAGGGCACAGGCGGTTTTCACCAGCGTGCCCGCGGTGTCGATGATGTCGTCGAGGATCAGGCAAATGCGGCCGCGAACGTCGCCGACCAGGTGCATGACCTCGGTGACGTCCATCTCGACGCGGCGTTTATCGACGAACGCCATGGGTGAATCCATTTTCTTGGCGAAGAAGCGGGCGCGCTCCACGCCTCCCGCATCGGGCGACACAACCGTCAAGTTGGGCAGTTCCATGTCCCGGAAATGGCTGACCAATACCGGCGAAGCAAACAGGTGGTCCACCGGGATATTGAAAAAGCCCTGGATCTGCGGCGCGTGCAGGTCGACGATCAGCGCGCGGTCGGATCCGGCGGTGGTCAGCAGGTCGGCCACGAGCTTGGCGGAGATCGGGGCGCGCGGCTTGTCCTTGCGGTCCTGGCGGGCATAGCCGAAGTAGGGAATCACGGGGGTGATGCGCTTGGCCGACGCGCGCTTGAGCGCGTCGATCATCAGCATCAGCTCCATCAGGTGCGAGTCCACCGGGTGGCAGGTGGGCTGCACGATGAAGCAATCGGCGCCGCGAACGTTCTCCAGTATCTGCACGTAGGATTCGCCGTCGGAGAAGCGCGTCATATGCTTCTGCCCGATGGCGATACCGAGGAACGAGCAGATCTCTTCCGCGAGCGGCGGATTGGCCGAGCCGCAGAAGATCTTCAGTTTCTCGTCGATGCGTCCACGATGCACCTTGCGCTCGCTCCTGGTCTGCGTATGTTCCTTGTGCTCTTCCGGCGCCGCGACAGCAGAACCCTTGGCGCGCACGACCGGCGTCTCGTTATCGACGGGTGTAGCTTCGCTGGTTTTCTGGCCTGCTTGCATATTCTTTAACCAATTGCGGAATTTCGAAATTTCAAATTGCGGAATTGAAGTAATTTCGTTCCATTCAATTCCACAATTCCCCGATTCGGCAATTACACGATCAAACCTGGCTGGGCGGCCAGGATTCGAACCTGGACAAAGTGCTCCAAAGGCACTTGACCTACCATTAGTCGATCGCCCAGCAGGCCCGACAACCGAGGGCGAGTCTCTCTCACCCGGCGGATGCCTGTCAACAAACATCCTGAAGAAGCATCTCGCGCCAATAGCGGGCACGTGGGAGGGTGCGTGCGATGTGAACTTCCACGTCCTCGAACTGCAGTTTTACCCGCGCCTGCGCTGCTTCCGCATCTCCACGGCTGTTGTAC
>JBOGLI010000363.1:0-2039 GCA_050746165.1 Terriglobales bacterium
ACTGGCTACCAACCCCCGCTCGCTGCTATACTTACGGTTTGCCCCAGGCAAATTGATCCTGTAAGAGGAGCACCTCGTTTCATGCCGAAGCGTACGTTTCAACCGAACCGGCGGCGCCGCTCGAAGACGCATGGATTTCGTAGCCGGATGAAGACCAAGGCCGGGCAGGCCGTCCTGTCCCGCCGCCGCGCCAAGGGACGCAAGCGCGTCTCCGTCAAGCCGGGTTATCGCGACTAGTTCTCCCCAATCGCAAAGTGCTGGTTGCAAAGCAGCTTGGCACTTCGCACTGAGCACTTCGCACTGCAAGTGGACGTTCAGCATCATTCTTCCGCTGCCAATCCAGCCCCGTCCGGCGCGCGCCCAGGCGTTCCCGCGGCGGTGGGCGAGGGCAGCTCGGAAGGAGTGCACGGACGTTTCCGGCCCTCGACTCGGCTGTTGCGTCACGCCGATTTCCAATGTGTCTATAAGCAGGGACGCCGCCATTTCGGCACGCACATGACGGTGTTCTACCTGGAGCGCGACGCACATGTAGGCCGGCCGCCCTCGGCCGGCAGAACAGGTCCGCGCATCGGTTTCACCGTTTCGCGCGCGCTCGGAGGCGCGGTGCATCGCAACCGCATCCGCCGCCGCATGCGCGAGGCGGTGCGCGACAGTCTTTTGCTATTGACCGCGGCGGTGGATGTGGTCATCAACCCGAAGAAATCGGCCGAGACAGCCGAATTACAGGTCCTGCGCGCGGAAGTAGCACGCGCGTTCGGCGCGATCCAGGGAAAGAAAAAAGCAGCCGCGGATGAACGCAGATGAACGCGGATCGGAAACCATTTGTTACGCGATCGCGTATCTCCAATAAGGCTGACGTTCAAGCCGAAATACGAGATACGAAATACGTTTGATATGAAGTTTGCGGCACTCACGTTGATTCGCCTCTACCAGCGGTTGCTTTCGCCGCTGCTCGGACCCGCGTGCCGCTACACGCCGACCTGTTCGCACTACGCTGCCGAAGCCATTGAATTCCACGGCGCGCGCGGCGTGCTGATGGCCGTCTGGCGGCTTTTGCGCTGCCACCCGTTCGCGCGCGGCGGCTTCGATCCCGTTCCACTGCCGAAATCGGATGTTCATTATTCGAGCCACCTTGCACCTAGAACGCACAGCCTAAAGCCCAAAGCCCAGAGCCCGACGTCTTAATGCCTGACTTTAAAAATCCGCAAGATCCCGGTACCGAACGGCGGCTGCTGATCGCCTTCGCCCTCACCTTTGCCGTGCTGCTCATCTCGCAGCCGCTGCTCATGAAGTTCGTCAAGCAGCCGCAAGCACCGGCCAAGCAGGAGCAGACACAACAGCCACAGCAGCAGCCCGCCGCGCAATCGCCCGCGGAACCAGCGCCCGCCGCCGCTAGCGTGGCCTCGGCTGCCCCCAGCCGGGGCAAGCGCAAGGCCTCTACTCCGCCGGCTGCTCCGGTCGCCACCAAACAGGCCTCCACCGAGCAGGAGACCGTCGTCGATTCCGGCGCCTACCATGTCGTCTTCACCAACCGCGGCGCGCAGGTGAAGTCGTGGATCCTGAAGCAGTATGACGATGAGTCCGGCAAGCCGCTCGACCTGGTGAATGCGAAGGCATCCGCCCAGTTTGGTTATCCGCTATCGCTGTGGACCTACGACGAGGGCCTGCGCAAGAAACTCGCCGACGGGCTCTACGTCGCGAATTCCTCCGACGTCGTGAAGGACGGACACACCTACCGGGTAGTGACCTTCGAATTCGCGGACAATGGGCTTTCTGTCCGCAAGCAGTTCACCTTCGACCTGACGCCGTTCCAGGCGACCAAGGCGACTCCGGCGCCCGGCGATCGTTTCCTCGTCGGTGTCGATGCCGCGGTCATGCAGAACGGCGCGGCAGTCGCGGCGTACCCGGCATGGCCCTCCGGTTTCGGCGACCAGGGCACGCCCGCGTCCTACGCCTCCGGTCACGTGGTGTACGAAACCGGCGACAACAAGGTCACACGCGACGCGGCTAAAAAGGTAAGCGGCGGCGCCACCATCGCC
>JBOGLI010000364.1:0-1494 GCA_050746165.1 Terriglobales bacterium
CGGCGGCACGGCGGCGATCGTGACCAGCATGGCGCTGATCACCGGACTGGCGGCGGCGGGCGCGTCCAAGGGAAGCGTCCTGAGCGCACTGCTGATCGCCGCCATCGCCGACAATCTAACCGACTCGCTCAGCGTGCACCTGTACCAGGAGTCGGAAGGTCTGGAGCAGCGTGAGGCATTTTTCGGAACGCTGAGCAATTTCGCGACCCGGCTAGTGCTCTGTCTGACGTTCGCGCTGATCGTCTGGCTATTCGGCGTACGCGCCGCGGCCGGATGGGGAACGCTGTGGGGCATGGCGCTGCTCTCCGCGTTGACTTATGTCGTGGCCCAGCGACGGCGGGTTAGCGCCGTGTACGAGATCGGCAAGCACCTGGGGGTGGCGGTGCTGGTGATATTCGTCAGCCGGATACTGGGGCAATGGATCGCGGCGCGGATCCTGTAAGAGCGCCTACTCCAGGCGATTGCGTATCAAAAACGATTCCTTGATCTGGCGGCGCTGCAACAGTCCGGCGGCGTAAGCCGTTGCGAGGCTGACCAGGCACAAGCGGCCGACGTCCCAATAGCGGTGGATGATGTCGAAGATGGACCAACCGTACACCAGCATCAGCGTGCGCTGGTCGCTGGGACCGCGCTCGTCGGTGTCTTCGAGGATGTTGGCGATGTTCTGGAAACCGCCCGCCCAGCGGGAGTAGACGTTCCAGAAGGCGATCGCGCCGATGATCAATAGCGCCCAGCGGATCTGGTTGCGGGCCATCGGGCTGTCGGGACGCGCGTAGAAGGTCATCATCAGGATGGTGGCAAGGATGTAGGCGCCGCCTTCACCCCAGAAGCTGATCAACATACTGGAGTGCGCGTCCGACTGCAGGTTGCCGGCGATCATGAGGGCGAGCACCAGGGTGCTCACCACGACCCAGAACCAGCGTCCCCAGCGAAACGCGGCGTAGCCATAGGCAATCAGGCCGAGACCCATGATGACGCTAATCCAGCGGCCGCGCGAGCCGGTGATGGTGAACCACGCCGTCGGAAGCGAGTTGTAGCCGCAGAGCCAGCCGGTAATGGCGTGTCCGCTCTCGTGCAGCCACATTTCGAGAAACGCAGCGAGCGTCGGTAATCCCTGATTCACCAGCCAGCCAAAGAGCAACGCGCCCGGCAGGGCGAAGATGCGGCAGAGCATCTCGGTATGAGTGCGGTGCTCGGCGACCATGTCGTCGGCCGGGGAAATTTCCGGAGCTTCCACGACGCGGACGGAGTCAACCGCCTCCTGGAACTCGAGGAACTTGGCGAAGACGACGCCGCATTTCATGCACTCGTTGAACTGCTGCGCGTGGTCGAAATGGCACTTGGGACATTCCATGGCCCGATGACAGAACTCTCCCCGTACAAGATCGTGTGCGAAGTTGCGGGATTATAGCGCGACCCCGATGGAACGGGGATTCACGATGGAGATTCCCGACGGCGCGGGAATTTTCGGTGATTTAGGGGCCGGGGTAAACG
>JBOGLI010000365.1:0-2263 GCA_050746165.1 Terriglobales bacterium
GCACTGGCGCAGGGAACCCGCCCCGAAGACCTGTTCCTGGTTCCTGAGCAGGTCGCGCTCGCCCGAATCCATGACGACGAAAGCGGCTGGTTGGAACAACTCGCGGGTGTCCGCCCCGGCATCACGCTTTTCGCCGCGGCCGACTCCGACATTCAGTTCGTCCTGCGTGCCTTCGCTGTCCTTGCCGAAGAAGTAGAAGACGCGCACTTGCTGATTGAATGCGCCGACGCGAAGTTAGTCGAACGACATGCGGCGCAGCTTGACCTCGGCGCGCGCATGCACCCGGTGGGCCCCTCCGACCGTGCGCGCGCGCTTGCCTGCGCCACGATCGTTATTGCCGGCGCGAACGCCGATGGCCCGAATCCGCTCGTGCTCGGCGCCCTCGCCCACGGCCGCGCGCTGCTTGCGGCCGATGTTCCCGCCAATCGCGAAGTGACCCCGCATGGGCGCGGCTGCCTCTGGTATGCCGCGAACAGCGCCCGGGATCTGGCCTTCCGGGCGGCGTTTCTCGCCCGCAATGCCGATTTTGCTTCCGCCCTCGGCGCCACCGGGAGCGCGCACCTCCAGGCCACGCGCGGAGCCTCCGCCGTCGCGCGCCGCTACGACGCGGTCTATCGCCATGCCGCGGAACGCCATCGCGGCGGCCCCGACCTGCTTCACCGCGTCCCCGCTCTCGCCCCCTGCTGCTGACTCCGAACTTCCGGTGGTGCGATAATCGCTAGGTACCTAATTACTAGCTCCTAACTACCAATTACTGCATTGCTCTTCATCCTCGACAACTACGACTCCTTTACCTACAACCTGGTCCAGTACTTCGGCGAACTGGGCGAGGAGGTCGTGGTGCGGCGCAACGACCAGGTCAGCGTCGCTGACATCGAGAAGCTGCATCCTTCGAGGATTGTCGTCTCGCCTGGGCCGTGCACACCGCAGGACGCCGGGATCAGCATCGAATTGGTGCGGCATTTCGCGGGCAAGGTCCCGCTGCTTGGGGTTTGCCTCGGGCACCAGGCGATTGGAGCGGCATTTGGGGGCGACGTAGTGCGCGCGCCGTTTCTAATGCACGGCAAAACCAGCGTCGTCACTCACGACCGCCGGACGATTTTCAATGGCCTGCCCGATCCGATGGAGGCCACGCGCTATCACTCGCTCATCGTCAGCGAGAAACGCCTGCCCCCGGAACTCGAAGTCACCGCAACCGCCACCGAGCCCGACGGCTCCCAGACGATCATGGGGCTCCGGCACCGCGAATTCCCGCTCGAGGGTGTTCAGTTTCATCCTGAAAGTGTCCTGACCGGAAATGGGAAGCAGCTACTTAGGAATTTTCTTGCGCTGTAGCCACTCACTGCTGTAATTCACTTATACTTTTCCCGCTTTCTTGCATGTAACATCTGTGTGCTCATGACCTCCGTCGCGAAAGTTCCGGCCAACCTCCCGGCGCGCGCGCCCGACAAACGTCCGCGGCCGCGGCTTACCCTCGCTCACCAGTTGCGGGCAATGGTTCCGGTCATCGTTTACGGCGTCCTGCTGGTTGCGCTGGCGATTGCCGTGGTCTTTGTGCCGATGCATCAACGGGCCGCCGCCGATCCCGATCCGGTGGTCCGGGCGCTGTTCGCGGCGCAGTTGTTTCGTATCGAGGTGTTGCTGGCGCCATTGGTGTTGCTGTCGGGGGCCATTGCATCCGTGGCGGCTCTGCTTCGTGCACGCCGTGCGGCGTCTTCCATGGATCAATTACGAGAGGCAATGGCAAGGCTCGCCGTCGGCGATGCCGAGACGCCAGTTTTTGCGAACAGCGATGAGTTCCACCGGTTCGAGCCGCCGTTCACCGGGATCGTTAAGCGTATCGAGCAGCTCACGCGCGGCAACCTGGAAATGCTGCGCTTTTTCCGTCATAACCTGGAGGGGCTCAGCCAGCGCCTGAATGGGCCCGGCCGTTCGGACGCGGAGTTGCGCGAATCGCTCCAGGTGCTCATCCGCGACGTGGACGCGGAAATCAAGAAGCTGCAGATGAAGTCATGAAACGGAGAATCCAACGCGGGTTTTCGCTGCTGGAGCTGATGATCGTGCTGGCGATCATCCTGGTGATCTCCGTCATGGCGGTTCCTTCGTATCTGCGCGCGCGCCAGGCCGCTTACGAGGCAAGCGCTGTCGGCTTTGCGCACAGCGTGCAGGCCGACCAGGTCGCCTATCGCGCCACACACGGCACCTATGCCACATCGTTCAGCCAGCTTCCCGGACAAGAGGCGGCGGCTGCCGACGCCACCGC
>JBOGLI010000366.1:0-4383 GCA_050746165.1 Terriglobales bacterium
GTCGGCGGCCGCGGGATCGGTGCCGATCTTGTCGCCGGACTTCTGGTATCCAGCGAAGATGTCTGGGAGAATTGTGGTGCTCTTCGCCTGGGCAGCCGACTTGCCCTGTGCCGCGGCGAATGTGGCCGCGAGTAAAATGGCGAAAATTGCGAGAAGCTGTTTCATGGAAGATACAGACGAGCCTGTACTTATTAGACCACGAGCGGGGCAGGAAAGTTTCAGGAGGGCAGTGGTTGGTTATTAGTTCTTGGTTGTTGGTAAGACGGAAATTTAGCGTACCGACAACCACGCTCTAAGCCGCCTGAAGCTTGCGTCCGAGAGAGCGCACGCGGTCGATGCCTTCGGGCTGGGCGATGGGTACGCTTGCCTCCCAGGGCTCCTCGACGCCCATCAGCGCCAGGGCCGCGCCCGCCATGGCCATGTTCTTGGTGAAATTGATCATCTCGGCCTGGCGCTGCTGCGGGTCTTCGCGCGTCCAGAAGTCGTGCATGATGGGCGAGACTCCTCCCAGGAATCCCAGGATCGCGAGCGCTCCCCATTTCGGCTTTACGCCCGAAAGGATGCTGGCGCCGCCGGCCAACATGGCGACGCCCGTCCCGACGACAGCGACTTCCGAAAGCACGGCCGGAACGCCCTTCGATTGCGTGTACTGCGCCATCGGCTTGCGGTTGCGGATGTGGTTGATCCCGTTGTAAAGGAAGAAGCCGCCGAAGATCATGCGCCCGAGCAGGAAGGGAGCTTTCATGTCGTCCTCCGTATCGGCAGATTGGATTCCATCCGTCGGGCGAAAGTGGCCCCATGACTTGGTCTGGGCACGCAGCATTATTTTTCAAACACCGGTCCCGGCTGCGGGATCGCTTCGCCATCGTGGCGCGGATCGCTGGCGCCGAAGTGCACGCCGGTGTGGTTGTCCTCGACGGCCTGGCCGAAACCGAAGTTCCAGGTCCGGCGCGGGAAAAGTTTCAACTGGTGGCCCATCGAGGTAAGCTGGTCGCGCACGGCTTCCGGGACGGTGTCCTCGATATCGACGTCGCAACCCTCGAAGGTGGACTTGGTAAAGCGGCCTGCCTCGAGCGCCTGCTGGATGTTCATTCCGTAGTCGGCGATGTCGGCGACGAACTGCGCGTGCGCCTGCGCCTGGTTCCAACCGCCCATGATTCCGAAGCCGATGTTGATGTCGCCCTTCTTCATGAAAGACGGAATGATGGTGTGCAGCGGCCGCTTGTGTCCGGCGAGCGTGTTGGGCTGGTTCGGCTGAAGCGTGAAGAGCGCTCCCCGGTTCTGCAGCATGAAACCCATTCCCTTGGGAACGATGCCGGAGCCGAAGCCGGCATAGTTCGACTGGATGAGCGAGACGATATTGCCGTCCTTGTCGATGACCGTCATGTAGATCGTGTCATGACCTTTCATGTCGGAGACGCCGGGGACGGTGTCGGCGGGAACATTGCAGTTGGCGCGGTCGCCAATCAGCTTCGCCCGCTGCGCCGCTCGCTGCTTGCTCAATAACTGCTCCACCGGGATTTTCGAGAACCTCGGGTCTCCGACGTACTTGAGCATGTCCGCGTAGGCCAGTTTTTTCGCCTCAATCATCGTGTGCAACGATTTCGCCGAGTGGAAGCCGTACTCACCCATGGGAAACCGCTCCATGATGTTGAGCATCATCAGCGCGGCTATGCCCTGGGTGTTCGGCGGAATTTCATAGACGGTCCAGCCGCGATATGTCGTCGAGATCGGGTCCACCCACTCCGGCTGAAACTCGGCTAGGTCTTCCATCGTCATAACGCCACCGAACTCGTGGTCGGTATCGACGATCGCCTGCGCCGTCGTTCCCTTGTAGAAGCCGTCGCGGCCGCTCTCGGCGACGCGGCGAAAGGTTTTTGCCAGGTCGGGGTTCTTCCAAATTTCACCAAAGCGAGGCGTGTGTTCGCCGTTGACCAGGAACGTTTGCTTCGAGTAGGGATGTGAGGCCAGAAACTTCTCACTCACATGCCACAGCCGCGCCGTCTGCTGATTGATGGGCACACCGTTTTCCGCGTAGTAGATGGCAGGCGCCAACAGCTCGGAGAACGGCTTGGTGCCGAAGCGATCGCGCATCGCCGCCCACCCCGCAACCGCTCCCGGCACCGTCGCCGTCCACACGCCGCGCTCCGGCATTTCGGTGATCCCTTTGGAGGCGAGCAGATCCGGCGTCTCTGCCTTGGCGGCCCAGCCGCTGGAATTCAGGCCGTAGATTTTGCCGGTTTTCGCTTCATAAATAATCGCAAACAGGTCGCCACCCATCCCGTTGCTCGTCGGTTCCATGAGGCCGAGCACGGCATTGGTAGCGATGGCCGCATCGACGGCGTTCCCGCCACGCTCCAGTATCTGGATACCCGAAATCACAGCCATGGGCTGGCTGGCGGCAACGATGCCGAATTTGGTGGCGATGATGGAACGTCCCTGGACTGGCGGTGGGTAGCCCGATTTGGCAGGTGTTTGGGTGTTCTGTGCCATAACTCCGAGTCCGCAGAGGAGAAGCAGAATGGTAATGCGCATCGATGGTCCTCGAAAGGAAAGCTGGCAATGATAACGCAGTTGCTGGTTGCCAGTTGCTAGTTGCTAGTTCTTGGACCTGGCGAGCGCCCGCGGAAGATGCGTCAGCCAGCAACTAACAACTGGCAACCAGCAACCGTTTTTCCCGAACCACCAGCTCTGCTGCTGCGTACATCCAAATAAGTGCCCGGCACTGGAGGGGCGATCCCTGTGATCGACCCGCCGGGCTATTGGGGTCCTCATGCCGACATCCGTCCCTATTTCGACCGCGTACGACGACGAGAGCGAATTCAGCAGCGGCAATCCACTGAGTGGGTTATTCCTTTGGGCGTCGAAGACCGACCGGCGCATCCTCCGCCTATGCGCGCCCTGGACGCAGATGACGCACGTCTCGCGCGGTTTCTTTGTAGTCGAGACGGCGCTGTTTGCGGCGGGCGCTGCGTACTACACGCTCATCACCACGGTTTCGGGTTCGGTGAGCGCATCGCTGGTCATTGCAATGTTATGGGGCGCGATGATCCTGATGATCGACCGCGAGCTGGTCGGCGCGTGGTCACGCAAATCGCTCTGGATCCGCGTGCTGCTGGCGGCGGTGATCGGCATGACGGTGGCGATCCCGGCGGAGATGCGCGTGCTGCAAGGCCGCATCGACCAGCAGATCGTGCGCGACAGCCAGCAGGAAAACGGCGCGCTCATCGGCCGCTACCATGCACAGCAGGATGAGCTTAACCGGCGCGAACAGGCGCTCAACCAGCAGATCGCCGACTTCCGCAATCAATCGGCGCTGGCTAGCCGCAACAAGGAGGCGGAGAGCGTCGGGGCGGTGATATCCGGCGAGACGACCGGGATCCGCGGAAACGGCCCGGCGTATCATGCCGCCGACGACCGCATCCGCGAATTGCAGCAGCAGATCGATGCGGGAACTACCGAACTGAGCGCCATCCATGCCGAGCGTGCGCGAATCGTCGGCGAACTCAAGCAGGAGGAGGTCGCGTCGGTGTACGACTTCCCCAGCCGCTACGAGGCGCTGACCAAGGCGACGGATGCGTCAAAGCCGCTCTGGCGCTTGTCGTGGCTGATTACGCTGGTGTTCATCGGAATCGACATGGTGCCGGTGCTGATGAAATGGCTGTCGCCGATTACCGACTACGACCACCTGCTGGCGGCGCAAGTGAAGGAGAACATCCAGCGTGCGGCGGATCGCCGGACACCATGAGCAGATGATCGAGACGGACTTCCTCACCCACCGCGGCGGGAGCGTCGATTCAATCGAAGGATTGCAGACGGGAGAGAGTGCGCCGTAGGTTGCCCGCTCCCCTCAGGGGCTGAAGCCCAGATTTAATGCGGTTCCGAGCGGCACGGCTGAAGCCGTGCCCTGTTACAAGTGGCTTTTGAAACACGCTCTGAGCACTCAGCACTAGGCACTAAGGCACTCGGCACTAAGCACTCTCCAGCATTTGCAGAATTCCATTCACCGGGATGCGCACCCATTCGGGGCGGTTCTCCAGTTCGTGTTCGATTTCCATGAACGCCTTCTCCAACAGGTGAGTGCGGGCAAGGGTCAGGAACTCTTCACGGTTCTGTGGGACGAATTCGGCATTGCCGGCCTCGCGCAGGTAGGCGTGCACGAAGCAAGCGCTCACCCATCGATGCCACAACTCCGCCCAGGCATGCAGTTCGCGCAGGGGATGCGCCTCGGGCGAGATGCCGGGGACGTGGCCAAACGAGACGGCGTGCGCGATGTAATGGAAGGAGCGCATCATGGCGCAGACGTCGCGCAGGGCGGAGCGCTTGATGCGGCGCTCGCTCGGGGGGCGACGCACGTCTCCCTCGAAATCAACGATGAACCAG
>JBOGLI010000367.1:0-5673 GCA_050746165.1 Terriglobales bacterium
GATCCAGAACTCCTACAACGCGTCAGTGGCAACCACCGAGATGCAGGTGCTGCGCCCGGTGTTCGAGGCGGAAGTCCTGGTGCTCGACGAACTCGGCGCGGTCAAACCGAGTGAATGGGTGTGGGACACGGTCAGCCTCATCCTCAACACCCGCTACAACGACAAGCGCACCACGATCTTCACCACCAATTTCTCCGACCAGGCGCCGCGCGGTGATGGCGACGAATCGGAACGGTCGCGCGCCTTTCGCGCCACGCGCGAAGAGACCCTGGGCGACCGCATCGGCGAACGCATGCGCTCCCGGCTGCATGAAATGTGCCGGGTCGTGAAAATCGAAGGCGAAGATTTCCGGACAAAATTCCGCAACGCCAGCCTGAGGTGACGCGGCATCAGTCATGGGACAGGTACCCGTTCTCGGTTGTTAGTTATTGGTTGTTGGTTATTGGTAGGCAAAGTCGGCACTTAGTTACCAACAACCAACAACTAAGAACCAAGAACAAATGAACTCTGCGTCCCCTGCGACCTCTGCGTCTAGCCCCCGGTTCATAGCGAATCCCCGGTAGAATTAATCCGTGCTTCCCCGGCAACTGGATTTCGTTCCCGAGCGCGATGCCGAAATCTTCGCGGCCATCCCCGCGGCGCCCGCGGTGTTCCTGCTGCGGGGGAGCGATGCCGGGGCGGAGCCGTACGTCAGCAAGACCACGAATCTGCGTCGCAGGGTCATGCGTCTACTGGCGGCGCCCACGGAAACATCGCGAAGACTGAATCTCCGCGAACGCGTGGCGCAGATCGAGTGGGCTCCGACCGGGTCGGATTTCGAATCCGGCTTCCTGCTCTACAAAACTCTACGCGAGGTCTTCCCGCGCAATTACCAAGACCGGCTGCGGCTGCGTCCGGCGCCGCTGGTTCGCCTGCACCTGGAGAACCGGTTCCCGCGCGTTTCGGTGACAACACATTTGAGCGGCACGCGCAGCGGTTCCATCTTCTACGGCCCGTTCCCCTCGCGCGCGGCGGCCGAGAAGTTCGCCAACGACGCACTCGACTTTTTCAAGATCCGCCGCTGCACCGAAGAGCTTCATCCCGACCCGTCGCACCCCGGCTGCGTGTACTCGGAGATGAAGATGTGCCTGGCACCCTGCTTCCAGGGCTGCACCGACGAGCAGTACGCGTCGGAGACGGCGCGGGTGGTGACCTTCTTCGATACCTCGGGCGAGTCGCTGGCTCGCGAATTGGCGGCGGAACGGGACCGCGCCTCGGCGGAGTTGCAGTTTGAGCAGGCTGCGGCCCCGCACGCGACCATCGAGAAGCTGAAACCGGTGCTGGCGCAGGCGCCGGAGATCGTCCATCGCATCGAAAACCTGTCGGCGCTGATGATCCAGCCCTCAGCCGAGACAGGCGCAGTAACGTTCTTCCGAATCGAGGGCGGCTGCATCTCCGAGCCGATCCAGTTCCCGATCGTATTGGACCCGCCATCGGCAAATCAGAAATCAGAAATCGGAAATCAGAAATCGCAGTCCATGGAGCGCCGCATCCTCGACACGCTCGCCTCCGCCCCCGCTCCAGCCGGTCACACCCAACCGGAAACCGAAGAGCACCTGTCCATAGTCAAGCGCTGGTACTACCGTTCGCTGAAGGTCGGAGAAATCTTCTTCGCCGACGCGCGCGGTGAACTGCCGATGCGCCGTGTGGTCCGTGGAGTCTCGCGCGTCTTCAAGGGCGAGAAGCCCTCGGGCGACCTGAGCGAGACAGCGCGCGATTACTGGGTCAACCGCGGAAAGGCGTCGGAGATGGGGACGGAGCACTAGACCACGGGCATGGCCCAGCCCGCCGGATGGTGGCGGAACTGCCGGGTGGAGGCCAGCGGCTACGGTCTCGACTGCGCAAACACGAAGGCCCCGGCAGGTTCGCCGGGGCCGTTCGAAACTTTGTCGTACTTACTGGATTTTTTCCCGTACGCTCGAAAGTTCTGCGCCGGGTCTTACAGGACCTGGACGTTCTCCGCCTGGAAGCCCTTCGGCCCCTTCACGACGTTGAACTGGACCTGCTGGCCTTCCTGGAGGCTACGGAATCCGCTCGACTGGATCGCCGAGAAATGGACGAATACGTCCTCGCCGTTCTGGCGGCTGATAAATCCAAAACCCTTGGCGTCGTTAAACCACTTCACTGTTCCTTGTTCCATTTTGTTTCTTTTTCTCTTTTCTGATTTTTTCTGCTGAGTGTTCGGTGCTACTTGGAGTGGTTGACGCAGATGGTTATCGGCGGGTCCAGCTCAAAATGGCTCTTCGAAGTACCTAGCCAGATGATTATATGATGCCGGACAGCAGAATGGGATTCTTTTTCGATAGGGCAAAAGTGCTCAGTGTTCAGTGGTCAGTGATCAGGCGGGCAACCCCCGGTCATGAGCTCGGTAACGAGCGTCCGGCGCCAGCCTTTGCTGATTACTGACCACTGACAACTGACCGCTGGTCTTACGTCACGCTACTCCCGGTCTTGGCGTCGGCCACCGTGCTGACGCCCTTGCCCACCATTCCCGGCTGGGTTTTGCCCTGTACCAGTTGCCGCAGCACGTATTGCAGGATGCCGCCATGCTTGTAATAAAGCGCTTCCTGCGGCGTATCGATGCGGAGGATCGCTTGGAATTCGGCAGCGGCCCCATCCGGATGCTTCGCCCGTACGGTCACCTTCTGCCCCGCCTTGTAGCGCTCGACCGCCTCGGTCAGGCCGGAGATTTCGAACACCTCCTCGCCTGTCAGCCCATGAGTTTCATGCGTTTCCTCGGCCAGGAACTGCAGCGGCAGGATGCCCATGCCGACCAGGTTCGAACGGTGGATGCGCTCGAAGCTCTCGGCGATCACGGCGCGAACCCCGAGCAGCGCCGGGCCTTTGGCCGCCCAGTCGCGTGAGGAGCCGGAGCCGTACTCTTTGCCGGCGACCACGATCAGCGGCACGCCTTCCTGTTTGTATTTCATGCTGGCGTCGAAGATCGACATCTCTTCGCCGTCCGGCAGGTGCGTCGCCCAACCGCCCTCCTTGCCGCTCTTCACCATCTTGTTGCGCAGACGGACATTCGCGAAAGTACCACGCATCATGACCTCATGATTGCCGCGGCGCGAGCCGTAGGAGTTGAAGTCCTTCACGGCGACGCCATGGTCGACCAGGTACTTTCCCGCGGGTGAATCCGGCTTGATCGATCCGGCGGGCGAGATGTGATCCGTAGTCACGCTGTGCCCCAGAACCGCGAGCACGCGCGCGCCCTTGATGTCCTGCACCGTGCCGGGCAGCTTCGGCATGTTCTCGAAATACGGCGGGTGCTTGACGTAGGTGGAATTCGGGTCCCAGGCGAAGGTGTCGCCCTGGGGGACGTTCAGTCCCTGCCAGCGCTCGTCGCCGGCGTACACGTCAGCGTAGCTCTTGCGGAACATCTCACCGGTAATGCACTTCTGCACTGTCTCGGCCACTTCCTTCGACGTCGGCCAGATATCGCGCAGATATACCGGTTTGCCGTCTTTGCCCTTGCCGATCGGTTCCTTATCGAAATCGATGTCCACGCGCCCGGCGAGCGCGAACGCCACCACCAGCGGCGGCGACATCAGGTAGTTGGCCCGAACCTCTGAGTTAATCCGCCCCTCGAAATTGCGATTGCCGCTCAGCACCGACGCGACCACCAGGTCCTGATCGTTGATGACGGCGCTGATCTCAGCCGGCAACGGCCCGGAGTTGCCGAGGCAGGTGGTGCAGCCGTACCCGACCAGGTTGAAGCGCAGCTTCTCCAGATATGGCGTCAGCCCGGCGCGCTCGTAATATTCGGTCACCACTTTCGACCCCGGTGCCAGCGAGGTCTTCACCCACGGCTTCGCCTGCAGACCTTTTTCAACGGCTTTCTTGGCCAGGATTCCCGCCCCCAGCATCACCGACGGGTTCGAGGTGTTGGTGCAGCTGGTAATTGCGGCGATCACGACACTGCCATGTTTCAGCGACCTGTTGAGGTCCACCTTCTGATCGGCGGCGGGAGCATCGGGGTCTTCGACGCCCACGGCAGTGTGTCCGCCCTCGCCGGCGAAGCGCTCGATCTGTTTGTCGAACGTCTTGCTGCCCGGGCGCACCAGCGAGGGCAGCGCCTGCCGGAAGCTCTCGGAGATCGAGAACAGCCGCACGCGGTCCTGCGGACGCTTCGGCCCGGCGACGCTCGGCTCAACCGACGCGAGATCGAGGTTAAGCACCGTCGAATAGGTGGCCTCGGGCGTGTCCTTGGTGTGGAACAGCCCCTGCTCCTTGCAGTACGCCTCGACCAGCGCGATCTGCTCTTCGCTGCGACCGCTGAGGCGGAGGTAATTCAGGGTTTCGTTGTCGACCGGGAATATGCCGCATGTGGCGCCATACTCGGGCGACATGTTGCCGATGGTCGCGCGGTCGGCCAGCGGAAGCGAGTGCAGGCCGGGACCAAAGTACTCGACGAATTTCCCGACCACGCCTTCCTTACGCAGCATTTCCGTAATCGTGAGCACTAGGTCGGTCGCGGTCGAGCCCTCCTTCAGTTGTCCGCTGAGACGAACGCCAACCACTTGCGGGATGAGCATCGAGACCGGCTGGTTCAACATGGCGGCCTCGGCTTCGATTCCGCCGACGCCCCAGCCGAGCACGCCGAGGCCGTTGACCATCGTCGTGTGGGAATCGAGACCGATCAGCGTGTCCGGGAAGGCAACAGCCTCTCTGCTCTCGACCACGCGCGCGAGGTACTCAAGATTCACCTGGTGACAAATTCCCGTTCCCGGCGGCACAACAGCCAGGTTTTCGAACGCCATCTGTCACCAGCGCAGGAAGGCGTAACGCTCCACATTGCGCTCGTATTCGAGATTTACATTGACCAGGAATGAGCGGTTCGTGCCGAACTCATCCACCTGCACCGAGTGGTCGATGACCAGTTCGGCGGGCATCAACGGATCGATAACCGCGGTATCACCGCCGAGCTTCTTCATGGCATCGCGCATGGCGGCAAGATCCACCACGGCCGGAACGCCGGTGAAATCCTGCAGCAGCACACGCGCCGGCATGAAGGCGATCTCTTGCGATGCGGCAGCGCCCTTCCAACCCGCCAGGGCTTTAATCTCCTCCGCCTTCACCGACTTGCCGTCCTCGTGCCGCAGCAGGTTTTCCAGCAGAATGCGCAGCGAATACGGCAGATGCGACGTCGAAATGCCCTGCTTATCGAGCGCGTCGAGGCGGAAAATCTCAAAATCGCGGCCGCCCGAGCGAAGCGTGGAGCGGCTACCGAAAGTGTTCTTCATAAGGACCTCTTGAAGTGCTAAGTGCCAAGTGCGAAGAAAAAGTGACGAGTAACAACAAACGGGCTCACGTCACGCGGAATAACCTTCTATCTTAAGACTGCCCGTGGACATTGGGCAGGGTTATTTCTCACACGCCTGTGTGACGTCGTTGCGAACTCCCGCTCGACGTTCTACCCGGGACGCGTTCTTCCCCCGAAAATACGGTCGCGAGGATTTCCCGACTGTCTTTCGGTAGAAGTTGTTAGTCCGTAAAATTTTGTTAAAGCTGGTTTTTTTGCGAGTATCCGCTTTTCGACTCACCCGATCCAGAGCACAATGTCCCTGCCATCCGGCCTGACAATTTGCGTTCTCCCCACTGCCGAATGACACATCCGGCTCGGACGTGTTC
>JBOGLI010000368.1:0-3038 GCA_050746165.1 Terriglobales bacterium
GTATGGCGGGGGCATTGTCAGGCTGGATGAGTCGGGCAAATTCCATTCGCTCGAAACCGCTTCGGGCGATTTCGAGGTAAACCCGAACGCGATGCTGGCCACGCCGGAGTTCGTGCTTGCCGGCAGCCTGGGCCAGGGCTTGTTCGTTCTCGATCGCAAATCGGGCCGCTGGTCGGCAATTCGCGAGGGATTGCCGTCGCTGAATGTCACCGCGTTGGCCGCCGCGAACGGATACATCTACGTCGGTACGGACAACGGGCTGGTCCGGATACCAGAAGAGAAGCTACGGTCATGAAACGCGCATGGTTGTGCCTCTTGGTCGCGCTGTTCGCATCGGCGCTGCTCTTCGGCGACGCCGGCGTGCTCGTGCCCCGCGATAAACAGCAGCCGGACGCTTCCATCCTCTCGCTGGAGGAAATGGAAATCACGGTGCGAATCGACAACGGGAACGCGCGCGTCTTCGTGCGGCAGATTTTCGCCAATCACACCGGCCACATTGAAGAAGGCAATTACATATTTGCGCTGCCGAGTAACGCGACCGTTTCCGATTTCGCGACCTGGGATGGGCCGGTGCGTATCCCGGCGGTGATCCTGGAACGAAAGCGGGCGGAAGAGATCTACACGCAGCTCAAGCAACAGGCGATCGATCCCGGATTGCTGCAAATGGGCGAACGCGGCGCCGAGGAAGCGAAACGCTCGTCGGTGTTCAGCGCGCGGATCGTGCCCATCCCAGCGTATGGGACGAAACGGCTGGAGATCGAGTACCACGAATCAATTCCCGTCGAGAACCTGAAGTCGTATTTCGCGATTCCGCTGCGGCCCGATGCTTACCAGGCACAGGTGGCGAGACATCTGCGAATCAACTTCGAACTGCACTCGGCGCACGCCATCCGCAACTTCAGCGCGCCGGCGAAGATTTTTCCGTTGCAACTGAAGCAAAACACGGCGCACGACGTAGTGGCTGCATTCGAAGGCGAAAACGTGAACCTCGGCGAAGATTTCGTCGCCACCTTCGACTTGGATCCGGCAGATTCGGACACGCTGCAGGTGCTGTCCTACAGGAACCCGGCGGGAGAACAACCGGCGGCGACCGAGATGTCGCCGGTCCGAGGAAATGAACCGGGATTCTTTGAAGCCGAAGCGCTGCTTGGCACCGGCGTCGCGTCCACCGGCAACCACTCGGAAGCTGAACCGAAGACGGTCATCGTTCTGTTCGACACGTCGCTATCCATGCAGTGGGACAAGCTCGAACGCAGCTACATGGCGCTCGACACGCTGCTGCACACGCTTCGTCCGGCAGACCGATTCGCGCTGGTGCTCTTCAATACGGAAACGCAGGTCGTGCCCGCGGCCGCGGCGAATCCGGTAAACGTGCAGCACGCGATCGACGTCGTTCGCGCCAGCCGTCTACGTGGCGGAACCGATATCGAGCGCGCGTTGCAAGCTGGACTGCAACAGGCCACAACCGCAGGAGGCCGCAATCCCTACCTTATTATTCTGAGCGACGGCGGCGCGACCCGTGGCCCGATCCTGAATGGGAAACTCGCGGCGTGGTATGCATCGGCATGGAAGCAGCTACCCGAAGCGCAACGGCCACGCACGTACATTCTCGCCATCGGCGACGACGCGAACCTGCCGTTATTCAAGCTACTCGCGCGCCAGGACGGCATTCTCGAACACCTGCTGTCCACCGAACCGATCGAGTTCAAGCTCAACTCTTTCCTTTCGAAAATCGGGCGGAGCCCGGTTGGACAATTATCGCTGTCGATGGATCCGGTGTCGGCGGTCGATACGGTGTACCCGTTGCAAGCCGCGACATTTGCCGGATCGGTGGCGTCCTGGGTCGGGCGCTATCAACGGCCGGAAGAAAACGTCGAATTCACCGTGCAGGGTGTTCGCGACGGTGCGCCGCTGCGCGTCAGCGCGAAGGCTAGCCTGCCGAGCGAGGCGATGGACCATCCACAGTTGCCGCGGCTGTGGGCGCGCGCGCGCGTCGATGCCCTACTGCAGAAGATCGAACGCGACGGTGAAGACCAGGCGACGATCGACGAAATCATCCGGCTGTCTCGGCAGTACAAGTTCGTCACGCCGTACACGTCGTTCCTCGCGGTGCCACGCGCGCTGCTGCGGCCGCGAGTGATTCGTCCGGGAGATCCGATCCTGCGCGTGCGCACGGACCCGTCGATCAGTTCGGTGGTCGCGCTCTTCCCGTTCGGGCTGGTGCAGCCGTTGCGGTATCTCTCGGGCGAAGACATCTGGGAGACCCGGTTCCTCGCCCCGACCGACATGCAGGACGGCACCTACACGGTGCGCCTGATTCTGCGCGACCGGCTGGGACACGCGTATCGCGAATCGAAAACGTTCGTGATCGCGAGCACGCCGCCGGTGGTGGTGATCAAGCTCGAGCGCACCCGGTTCCAACGCGGGCAGGTGGTGAATGTTAGCGTGCGCGCATCGCAGAGCACGAGGACGCTGATCGCCAGCCTGCAGGGCGCCGCGCCCGTCGAGTTGCATTGGAACGCCCGCGCCGGCGCGAATACCGGTTCCGTCATCATTCCGCAAGACATGGCTCCGGGCACGTACCGGCTGACGGTGACCGCCGAGGACATCGCGCATAACGTCGGCAGTGAGGAGGTGCAGCTTGAAGTGCTTCCTTGAACTAAGGGTGCCCCACACATCGCGGCGCGACACAATCGAAATGAATCGGGCGCTCCGGCGCGATGTGTGGGTTCGCCGCCCACGACTCATTCTCGTTGCCGTGCTGCTGATGGGCGTTTCCGCGGCGGCAGAACTGCCGTGGTGGATCCGCAATACCGAGGCAGGGAGCGCGATCGAGGCGGCGTTTTTCCGCATGATGCCGCTGTCGGGAGGGCCCGTCGCGTTCCAACGTCCGCCCGCGGAAACGCGGCCCGCGTTGAGCGAGTTGATCAAGGGGCAGTCGCACAATGCGGAGCTGTATTCGCTGCGAGCGCTGGAAGACGAACAGCAACTCGACTTCGTGGCCGCGGAAGCGGACTGGAAGGCGTACGTCAATAACG
>JBOGLI010000369.1:0-5551 GCA_050746165.1 Terriglobales bacterium
TGCCACACCTGCGGCGCCGTCTTGGCGGGTGGCGGAGAGGATTGCTGGTTCTGGGGGAGGGCGAAGGCGGACAAGGCAATGGACAGGAGGGCCGGACCCATCCACTTACGGCGGCGGACAGTGAAGAGCGCAGGTATGAGCATGGGCGATTCGCCTGTCCGTCTGGTGCCGCCGATTTGCCAGCCGAACAACCCACGCCGGCTCGTCACCGAGGCGCGTGGGTGGTAGTCCGAGGGCGTAGGCGCACCACAGACAGGTCACGGCATGTGAGATGAGGAACCTAAACAGCGCGTTGACCGAGTTCCCGCCGAAATCGAGCAGCTCTGCCGCCAGAATCGGCGGAATTGCGCCAGACCTGATAGAGTTTTTTCAGCCGCCATGGGGGATGAACTGGAACAGAAACGTCACGCGCTCGAGCAACGGCTGCGGGAATGCGGCCGGACGCTGGTCGCCTATTCCGGAGGGATCGATTCCGCTTACCTGGCTTTCGTCGCCAGCCGGGTGCTCGGCAGCGGAATGCTGGCGGTGCTTGCCGATTCGCCGTCCCTGGCCCGAAGCCAATACGCCGACGCGCTCGCCTTCGCCGAGGAGCAGCACATCCCACTGCGCGTTGTGCAGACCTCCGAGATGGAGAATCCGGAGTACGTCCGCAACTCGGCCGACCGCTGCTTCCACTGCAAGGACGAGCTGTTTTCGGTGATGGAAAGGCTCGCGGAGGCGGAGGCGTTTGCCACCATCGCCTACGGCATGAACTGCGACGATCGAGGTGATTTCCGTCCGGGACAGCGCGCCGCGCGCAATCACGGCGTCGCCGCGCCGCTGGTCGACGCAGGGCTGGGCAAGGCCGAGGTACGAGAGCTGGCGCGGCGGGCGGGACTGCGCGTCTGGGAGAAACCGGCGTCAGCATGCCTGTCGTCACGGATCGAGTACGGGCGGCCAGTCACGGCGGAGAACCTCGCGGCCGTCGAAGGCGCCGAGGAACTGCTGCGCGAACTCGGGTTCCGAATTTACCGCGTGCGGCACCACGGGGAGATCTCGAGGATCGAGGTCGCGCGCGAGGAGATGCCGGCGCTGCTCGCCCCGGAAATGGTGGACCGGGTCATTGCCGGAATTAAGGCGCTGGGGTTCAAGTTCGTGACCATCGACCTGGAGGGCTACCGCTCCGGTTCCATGAACACCGTTTTGCCGGTCAGCGAACTCATGGCGGCAGGGAAACGATGAATCGACTCGGCTACATCGATTGTTTCTCCGGCATCAGCGGCGACATGATGCTCGGCGCCCTGGTGCATGCCGGCGTCGATGCGGAGATTTTCCGCCGTACCGTCCAGGCGCTGGAACTCGATGTTCGTATCGATGTCCGTGCCGTGGAGCGTGGTGGCATCGGCGCGACCAAGGTCGATGTGGTGACGGCGGAAGGACAGGTCGATAATGCGCACGTCGTCCAAAAACATTCGCATCACGACCATCCGCATGATCATGACCACGGACATGATCATTCGCACGATCATCACCACGAAACACACGAGCACGCGCACGGCCGGTCCTTGCGCGAAATCGAAAAGCTAATCTCGAAGGCGGCGCTGCCGGTGGCGGTCCGCGACCTCGCGCTGCGGACCTTTCACTTACTCGGCGAAGCTGAGGCGACGATCCACAACATTCCGGTGGACGAGATCCATTTTCACGAAGTCGGCGCGGTGGACGCGATTGCCGATATCTCGTGCGCCGCGGCGGGATGCGTCGAGCTGGGCGTCGAGCAGTGGCTTTGCTCGGCCATCAACACCGGCGGCGGAACGGTCGAGTGCGCGCATGGAACGCTGCCGGTTCCTGCGCCGGCGACAGCGGAGCTGCTGAAGGGATATCGCACGTATAACAGCGGCGTGAATATGGAACTGGTCACACCGACCGGCGCCGCGATCCTGCGGGCGCTCGGTTGCCGGTTTGCGCCGATGCCGGAAGTCGAGATTGCGCGAATCGGTTATGGGGCAGGAACTCGCGACATCCGCGGCCTCCCCAACGTGGTGCGGATCACAATTGGGGAGCAGGTCGAGCAAGCTGCCGATTCGGATACGGTCACCGTCCTTGAAACTGCGGTGGATGATTTAACGCCCGAGATAATCGGGTATGTGATCGAGCAGTCACTCGCGGCAGGCGCGCTGGACGCGATGGCCGCGCCGGTGCAGATGAAGAAGAACCGGCCCGGTCACCTGCTCACCGTTCTATGCCGCCCTGAAGACGCGGAGCGTATGGCCACGCTGCTTCTGCGCGAGACGTCGGCGCTCGGACTGCGGATGCGCCAGGAGCGGAGACGGGTGATGCAGCGGCGGTTTGAAACCGTGAGCACTCCCTGGGGTGACGTGCGCGTGAAGATCGGTTCGCTCAACGGCGAAGTCGCAAACTGCGCTCCCGAGTACGAAGATTGCCGGCGCATCGCGCAGGAGCACGGTGTTCCGTTGAAGACCGTCATGCAGGAGGCGATACGGATGTGCGTGGCGCAAAGCGCCCACTCCGCCCGCTGATATGGACCGCGATTCCATCCTTCAATTACTCGACGATGTGCGCGAGAAGCGGGTGACGCCCGAGGCCGCAACGGAACGCCTGCGGCACATGCCGTTCGAAGACGCGGGTATCGCCAAGATCGACCACCATCGCACGCTGCGGCTGGGACTGCCCGAGGTCATCTACGCGGCGCATAAAACGCCGGCCGACACGGCGGAAATCTTTGCGCGCATGGCGGCGCACGGCGGAAATGTCCTCGCCACACGCGCGACACCGGAGCACGCTGCCGCCGTTCGCCGGCGTGTTGCGAATGCCGAATACCGCGAACGCGCTCGCACCATCTCGCTGGTGCAAGACCCGACCGAACGCGGGAAGGGAACCATCGCCGTTCTATGCGCCGGAACCAGCGATCTCGCGGTCGCGGAAGAAGCGGCGGAAACGGCGCGCGTGATGGGCAACCGGTTTGAATTGGCGGCCGACGTTGGCGTCGCGGGCCTGCATCGGCTGCTCGCTCACGAAGATCTGCTGAAATCGGCGCGCGTATTTATTGTCTGCGCCGGCATGGAGGGAGCGCTGCCGAGCGTGGTCGCCGGGCTCGTCGCCGCACCGGTAATTGCGGTTCCGACGAGTGTTGGCTACGGCGTGTCGTTCGAAGGCGTGACCGCGCTGCTGGCGATGATGAACTCGTGCGCGCCGAACGTGACGGTGGTCAACATCGACAACGGCTTCGGAGCGGCGTACGTGGCGTCGATGATCAATCGGCTGTGAGTAGTTGCTGGTTGATGGTTTCTCAGACAAGAAATTAACCACGGATTTTCACGGATCAACACCGATCAAATCGATCCGTGGTTATCCGTGGCAATCCGTGGTTAATCGGTCTCTGTTCTCACCAGCAACTAGCAACTGGCAACCAGCAACTGCTAGAACCCGAACATCACCTGCAGCATCACCCTGCGGTTGGCCGATGCGCCGCCACCGAAGCCCCCCGCGATCGAGTTCGAAGTACCGAAGAGTGGCGAGGTCAAGTTTCCGACCGGCGATGAAGGGTTCACGTGGTTCAGCACATTGTTCGCATTAATGGTGAAAGTCAGGTTGTAGCGCTTGCCGGTGCCGCCGGCGCCTCCGAAGGGACCGCCTCCGCCGCCCATGCGCACCATGCCGCCGCCGGGTCGTCCGCCACCTGGACCGCCACCGTGCATCTCGCCACCACCGCCGCGCGGCCCACCGTCTCCGCCGCGACCACCGCCCCGCGCTTCCGGATTCGTGGACGGTCCGAAGCCGATCACCTTGCTCAAACGCAGGTTGATGCTGACTTGTCCCGGGCCGTTTCCGTAATACGCCGGAATGATGGTCTGTCCCGGAAGGGGTGCGGTGTCGAACGTGCCCCAGCGGGTTGCAACGACGCTGGTGCGCGCCAGGTCGGTTGCGAACGTCGGACGGTCATTGAAGATCGAGTCGCCGTTCAGGTCGTGTCCCAGCGTGATGTTGAAGGGCGCGCCTGAGCTGACGACGATGAACGGCGCCAGGCGGAAGCCGTACGGCCCGGTAACGTTGCCGCCGATAAAGAACCGCTGGCGGACGTCAAATGCGGTGCGGCCATATTCACCCGCGAGGCTGTACTGGTTGACGGGGAAGCTGCCCGATCCCGAGGCGTTTCCGTTCGCCCAGCTTAGCATGTAGAAACTGTTGAGGCTGGCATATCTGCCGAGGCGTACGTTCGCGTTGGTGATGACCTGGTCCTGCTTGAACGTTCCTTCGGAGAAATATTCGTACACGTTGTTGTTGCCGCCCAGCGGACGCACGCCCGTGCCCGGCCCAGTGTAGGTGCCCGGCAGGGGAGCGTTGATGTTGTGGGTCAGCAACTGGTGCACGCCTTTGGAATGCAGGTAGGTCACCGACAGCGTGGCCGTCTTCGTCAACTGGTGCTCCACCGCCACCGCGCCTTGGATCATGTAGGGCGTGTGCAGGTTGGAAGCGATGGTGTAAGTGGTGGGAGAACTGAGCGCTCCGGTCAGGGTGCCGATGGCGGGAACGTTGGGATAAAAATCCGGATTCGTGACCACGTACTGCTGCTGCGTGATGCCGTTCAGGCGTTCCGCCTGCATGACCAACCCTTCGCTGAAGCGGTCGTAGAAAATACCGCCGCCCAGACGCAGCACCGTTTTCGACGCGCCCTTGTTGGCGTTCCCCAGCCCCCAGGCAAACCCCAGTCGCGGCGCGAAGTTGAAGTGGTTCGGGATATTGTCCTGCGTTTCGAAGCGGAGACCGGAGGTGAGCGTCATGTTCTTGCGCAGCGCCCACGTGTCCTCCGCAAAAAGACCTGCATCCGCCTGGCTGACTGCGACCAGCGGGATCCCTCCGGAAATCCTGAATTGCGACGCTCCGCCGCCATCGGCGCGAATCTGGGCCGCCGTCTTGCCCAGCGCGATGTCCCGCATCGTGACCTGGTATGCGGTTAACGAGTCGAAGGTGAACGAGCCGTTGTAACCGCTCGTGGACTGGTTCGAATCGCGCACCACGCGAAGGCGTCCGCCGAAGGTAAGCAGGTGACGGCCGCGAGTCATCCGCGTGCTGTTCTGAAGTTCGTAGTGGTCGGTGTGATCGGCCGAGTTGCCGCCACTGTTCCCGCCCGAAGTAAAGGCTCCCGACACGGAAATCGTTGGATCGAGGCTCAATGCCAGGGTGGAGTTGATGTTGCGCTCGAACTGGAAGCGCGTATCGTTCACCACGGTATTGCTCAGCACCTGTGAGTCGCTGATCTGCAGCTCGTGGTTGGAGCGTACCGAATTGTTTGAATAAGTCGGAAGAGAGAACGTATTGAGGCCACCGTTGGTGCTCTCGTTGTGGCCGAATTCGTAGCGAGCGGTCAGCGTGTTGTTCTTCGAAAGCTGGAAATCAAAGCGAGGGTTGATCTCGATGCGGGTAACCGGGTTCGGTACGGCCGTGCTGTAGGGCACCTGGTTGAAGTTGTTGTCGAGTACGACCGCATTAATGATCGAGGTCTCATCCTGCGAGCGCCGCTGCACGTTCAGGAAGAACGACGCCTTCTTGCCCA
>JBOGLI010000370.1:0-6116 GCA_050746165.1 Terriglobales bacterium
CATCCGGCAGCCGCAAAAGATCGTTGCCGTCGAATCGAATCTCGCCGCCGACGCGCGCCTGCGGCGGAAGCAGCCGCATGATCGCCAGTGCCGTCGCCGATTTTCCGCTCCCCGACTCGCCCACCACTCCCAGCGATTCCCCGGCCGCGATTGATAACGACACGCCGCGCACGGCGGGCGCCGTGCCGAAGCCGACCGTCAAATCGCGGATTTCGAGCAGGGCCATTCGACAGCCATTTTCGATGGTCGACTGACGATTGTCGATTGCAAACACCACTGTGTGACCTGTTCCCTACTCGCGACGGCCATGGCCGCTGAGAATATGGCCATGCGTTTCGACGACTGGTTCCCGTTGGCTGTGGTAGGCGGAACCTTTTTCTTGCTTGGCTGCGTCAAGTTATTTGGGCTGATTGCCGGCATCGAAGGAGGACGCAATGTTCCATTCAGTCAAAAGCTGTGCGGGACCTGACCGACATGGGGCCGCCGTGCGCGGCTCATCGCAACGCTGATCCCGCTCCTTGTAGGCGGAAGTTTTCTCGGAATTCTCGGCTGGAAGCTCTTCCACTGATCCCTTATCGCTACGTTATCGCTACGTTCACTCCACATTTCAGTTCCTGAATTTTTCTGTATAACTTACCAATACAGGCATTTCGGCAATGACTGCCGCGCTCGCCTGCAGTGAGGTTACCGGTGAGACATTTTCTTGCGGCATCATTCATGATCCTGGTGACGTCAGGTTGCGCGCTGGCGTCGCAGAACCCGACTACCTATTACCAGCACATCCTGTTCGATAACAGTCTCACGCCGGACCAGTATTTCTACGCGCGCGCGCAGGCCGAAAACACCAGCACGATTGAAACCGTGAACGGCCGTCTGCCCGTGGAAACGAAAACGTTCCACACGCCGCCCAACGCGCTTCGCCTGCAATGGCAGTCGAACCCGAACGGCGGCTGGTCGGCGCAGATCACGCGCGGTGGGGTCCGCAACCTCGCCCCGCATTATCTCGGCGACACCCTCATGTTCTGGTGTTATGCCGAGCAGCCCATCGCCGCCGCCGATCTGCCGCTCATCCAACTCACCGACGCCGCCCGCGGATTCTCCGTTCCCATCAAGATGTCGGCGTTCGTGAACGGCTTGCCGCAGGCAAAGTGGGTGGAAGTCCGCATTCCGCTCAGCGCGTTCAAAGTGGAAGCGCTGCGCGGGTTCGATGTAAGCCGCCTCGACAGCCTGGTCTTTATCCAGAACGCCACCGACGCCGCCCCGCACACTCTTCTCCTCGACGACATTAAGATCGACTTCGCCACTGCCAAGCCAGTCGCACTTGCCGCTCCTGTCCATGTCCGCGCCAAGGGCTACGACCGCCACATCGACATCTCCTGGGACCCGAACTCCAGCGATGCGCTCGAGCACTACCTTATTTACCGCTCCGCTGACGGCCAGGACTTTCAGCCGATCGGCATCCAGGTCCCCGGCATCAACCGCTACGAGGATTTCCTCGGCCGCTATGGCGAGAAGGCCTACTACAAAGTCGCGGCCATCGATCGCACCTATCGCTCCTCGCCAATGTCCGCGGAAGTCTCGGCCGCAACCCACGAACTCAGCGACGACGAACTTCTGAGCATGGTCGAGGAAGCTTCGTTCCGCTACTACTGGGAGGGCGGACACCCAGTGGCGGGCATGGCACAGGAGAACATTCCCGGCGATGACCGCATCGTTGCCCTCGGGGCGAGCGGTTTCGGCGTCATGTCGATCCTGGTTGGCGTAGACCGCGGCTTCATCACTCGCCAGCAAGGCGCCGACCGTATGCGGAAGATCGTCGGCTTCCTCGAGAAGGCGCCCCGCTATCACGGCGCCTGGGCGCACTTCCTGAACGGCTACACCGCTGAGAGCATCCCGCTCTTCGGCATGTACGACGACGGCGGCGACCTGGTCGAAACCTCGTTCATGATGGAAGGCCTGCTGGCGGCGCGCGAATATTTCAGCGACCAGCCCGACCTGGCCAACCGCATCACCAAGCTGTGGCAGGGCGTGGAGTGGGACTGGTACCGCATCAACGACCAGAGCGACGCCCTGTACTGGCACTGGTCGCCCGACTACACCTGGCACATCCACCATCGCCTGACCGGCTGGAACGAGGTGATGATCACCTATCTGCTGGCCATCGCCTCGCCCACGCACGCGGTCCCGCCGGAGCTTTACTACACCGGATGGGCGGGACAATCCGAAGTGGCCGCGCGTTATCGCAGCGGCTGGGCGGGAACCACGCAGGGCGATCGCTACGTCAATGGCAACACTTATTACGGCATCAAGCTGGACGTCGGCGAAGGTCTGGGCGGGCCGCTCTTCTTTACCCACTACTCCTTCATGGGTTTCGATCCGCATGCTCTCACCGACCGCTTCACCAACTACTTCGACAACAACCGCAACATCGCCCTGATCGACCACGCGTATTGCGTCGCCAATCCCAAGAAGCACGCCGGATACGGGAATGACGAATGGGGGTTGACGGCCAGCGACGATCCCTTCGGCTATCTCGCCCACCGCCCTGCCCCCGAGGGCCGCGACGACAACGGCACCATCACGCCTACCGGCGCATTGTCCTCATACGCGTACACGCCGGAACAGTCGATGGCGGCGCTGAAGCATTTCTATCGTGATCGCGGCGCCGAACTCTGGGGGCCATACGGCTTCCGCGACGCCTTCAACGACGACCAGCACTGGGTCTCGCCGATCTTCATGGGTCTGGACCAGGCGCCGATCGCCGTGATGATCGAAAACGGGCGCACCGGGCTGGTGTGGAAGTACTTCATGCGCAATCCCGAGATCCAGACGATGGTCGAGAAGTTGAACGCGATTCGGGAGAAGTAGGGGCTGCAGGTGGTCGGTGATCGGTGATCGGCAGGCGTGCCCTAAAGACCTGCGTGACCGGCGGGACGCCGGTGCTACGGACCATAACTGCTTCGTCATTATTGCGCTGATTATTGGCTTGTAGTTTTTTTTACTGGCTAATGAAATCAACAAACTACGTGTGGGTAACCCAGCCCATTTTGGGAAGAGGATCGGCTAAAAGTTAGCGAAAGAGTAACGTTCTGGGACGGGGTACCCCCACCCCCCGGTTATCCCAAGGTCCCACAGAAAATGCCCGGAAAACGAGGAAATCCCAAGAGCAGGGACGACCGGCACGGGACGAGGGCCGCGGAAATCGAAAGATCGTCTGCTAGCAGCGAAATTGTCAAAGAACGAGAGGGCGCGATTAGAGACAATACACCCTGCACGCCTGGGCGCACAAAGACAGGATAGGGCGGAGGGGAAAGCTTGTCGGTGACGCAGCGCACGGATGTGTGTGACGAGTCGAGGACCTCATCTGAGACGTTGCGGCTAAGAAAAATCAGATCGATGCGGATCAGTTAACATCGTTGCAAGAGTTCTTGTACTCAAGCGCACTGATTTTCCCTAGCTGGGATCAACAAGAACACGCTTCCATCGCAGTTCAAACGGCACACAAGAGCGAAGTCGAGAGCGGCGTGACCGGCGGGACGCCGGTGCTACGGTCGGGCCGGCAGGATGCCTGCGGAACTGCCGGCTGGAAGCCAGCGCTACGCCTGCATTCGGACGCATTTTGCACATCGTGACCTCGTGGTCATCAGCCAATTCCGCTGTCCAAATCGCCTTTAACCGCCGCGTGAATTGCGCACACCCGCGTTGTTTGCGCACGCCCCGCATCCGGCCTGCACCAGTTTTCGGCATGGGCCTGTGGACGAGCTGCACTCGATTGAAAACACACGGCTAATTCTGCCGCGGAAAAACTTGACTTCGGATACGGCTGGAGTAAAAACACACTCGTTCTTTGACAGTTCCCGAGTTTTCCCGGTTGGTGCTGAGTCCGGGGCTGAAGCCAAATCACGGTCCATGTTTCGCGACACAAGGGCTGAGGGTGCGGCAACGGTCTATAGCGAGGCGCTGGTTGAGGCGAACAGGAGACTTCTCAGAGGCAAGATAGAGTCCCGAGGCGTCAATCCAGTTTGTCCGGTTGGTAGGCAAGCCCGGAGCCCAAGCTCGACAGATCGCGCGTTGCGACCCGCAAGGAAGCGACGAGGCATGTCCCGGCAAGGGTCTAACAAGCGAGCCGTCGGCCGAGATGAACAGGGGTGACAATCACCTCGGGACTCTTATTCATTTGCAATTCAAAATTTGCAAATTGAAAATTTCAAAATTGCAGCATTCCGATTGATCCCTCCGCTTGAGTTTCCCCTCGCCGCTCACCAATCCTGTTGTCGACCGTCTACACTCTGTTGTAGATTATCGACATCATGGGCAAACCCAGTGATCTCGTCCAAGGCACGCTCGACCTGCTCATCCTGCGCACGCTGGCGCTGGAGCCGAAGCACGGCTGGGCCATCGCCAAGCGCATTCAGCAGGTTTCAGGCGAGGTCCTCCAAGTGCAGCAAGGCTCGCTCTACCCGGCGTTGCACCGTCTTGAACAGGCCGGGTGGATCGAGGCCGAATGTGCGCAGGCCGAATCGGGCAAGAACGCGAAGTTTTACCGGCTGACCCGCGCCGGCCGCCAGCAACTGGAGCGCGAGAGCGAGAGCTGGGCGAGGCTGTCGGGTGCAATCAATCTGGTGTTAAAGAAGGCCTGATCGCCCGTCCGCGGTGTCAGAGGAAGTATGCGGCTGATGAAGCGAATCACGTTGCGCCTGCGTTCTTTGTTCTTGCGCGACCATGTGGAATCTGAACTTGCACAGGAACTGCGTTTCCACCTCGACCAGCAGATGGAGGAAAACCTCGCTGCCGGCATGCCCCCGGACGAAGCACGCGCCGCCGCCTTGCGCACAATCGGCGGAGTCGCTCAGATCGAAGAAGAATGCCGCGACGCGCGTGGCGTGCAGTGGTGGGAAAGCGCCTTGCGCGACGTGCGCTACGCTCTCCGCAACCTGCGGAAAGCTCCGGTATTCGCCGCGGTGGCCGTACTGTCGCTCGCGCTGGGCGTGGGCGCGAACACCGCCATCTTCAGTCTGATCAATCGTGTCATGCTGCAGAATCTACCTGTACCCGATCCGGAGCAACTCGTAGTCATTCGCACTTCGGCGGTCAAAGTGGGAGCGTTCCAGGTCAGCCTCACGCTGACGAACAACTCCATCGACGCGCTCCGCCGCGCCACCCAGCTTCAGGGCATTGCCCTCGCCGGCCAATCGGACCGCCTCAACTTCGACCTCAATGGGACTACGCAAGTCCTCCCCGGCGACTACGTCTCCGGAAACTTCTTTTCCCTTATGGGCGTCGAACCAGTGCTCGGGCGCGCTCTCTCCCCTGCCGACGACTCGCGCGCGGGCGCCGCCAGCGGCTGGCCGGCGATGATCAGCTACCGCCTGTGGCAGACTCAGTTCGCCGGATCATCCGGTGTGCTCGGCCGCCGCGCTACGGTGAACACGATCCCGATAGTGATTGTCGGCGTGGTGCCCGGGAATTTTCACGGACTCGAAATCGACAGCGACGCCGATCTGTTCGTTCCCGCATCGTCTCGCCTGCAAGTTGAGGCCGGAAAAGCCTCGGCCGGCTTCCCCGGTCCGGATGACTTCCTCGGCCGGGTCGTAGCGCGCTTGCAGCCAAACGCGACCATGAAATCGGCGGAAGCGGAGCTCACCGTGCTCTTGCGCCAGGCGATGGCCGCGCAACATCGTGAGCGCGACCTGCAGCGCAGCATCGTGCTCATCCCCGCCGCTCGCGGCGAAAGCTGGGTGCGTAGCCGCTTTCACGACGGTCTCACAATCCTGATGGCCGTGGTTGCGGTGGTCATGCTGATTGCCGCCGCCAATCTCGCCAGCCTCATGCTCGCGCGCTCCACCGCGCGCCAGCGCGAGATTTGCATCCGCATGAGCCTCGGGTCCGGACGCGCGCCCCTGATTCGCCAGTTGTTGACCGAAGCGCTGGTGATCTCCGCCCTGGGCGCCGCCGTCGGCATGTTGTTCGCGAGCTGGTCGGAAGGCGCGATTGTGCGCGTCGCTCTCGCGCATGAATTTTCTGGATCGTTACCTTTCGAGTGGAACGCTTGCCTGTTCGCGTTCGTTGCCGGACTGTGCCTGGTCAACGCGCTGCTGTTCGGCCTCGCGCCCGCA
>JBOGLI010000371.1:0-4104 GCA_050746165.1 Terriglobales bacterium
TCACATCCTGATCACTGACCACTGATTACCGGCCACTATGGATCTGGTCAATCTCGAAATCAAAGCCCGGTGCGGGAACGCCGACCGCGTGCGCACTGTTCTGCGCGAAAGAAATGCCCGCTTTGCCGGGACCGACCACCAGATCGACACCTACTTTCGCGTGCCCGAGGGACGGTTGAAGCTGCGCCAGGGCGATATCGAGAACTCACTAATCTTTTACCGCCGTCCGGACCGGGCGGGGCCGAAGGAGTCGGTCGTGGCACTGGCACCGGTGACGGACGGCGAGCAACTGCGGCAAGTACTGACGCAGGCGCTGGGCGTGCTGGTCGCGGTCGATAAGCGCCGCGAAATCTACTACGTGGAAAACATCAAGTTCCATGTCGACCAAGTGCAAGGGCTGGGCAGCTTCGTGGAAATCGAGGCCTGCGGACCCGCTGACGCCGATCGCGCTCCCCTGCTGGCCCAATGCCGGGAGTACATGGAGTTGTTTGGAATCCGGAAAGATGACCTGGTGGAGAGGTCGTACAGCGATTTGCTGGTCGAAAGAGGTGGTCAGTAATCAGTGGTCAGTGGTCAGCCGTCAGTGGTCAGTGGTCAGCCGTCAGTGGTCAGTGACCAGGAGGGCAAACCCGGAAAATCGGCCCCAGACATTTTGGCCAGCTGATTACTGAACACTGACCACTGACCACTGTCTTACGGTTTTTTCGGCCTAGGATTCAGCACCGGGCTCTCTTTCGTGCCGGTGGAGGTATCGGTAACCGGTGCGGGGCGCCAGGGCTTAGCGTTCTGAGCGGCGGTGGGGTGGACACCGAAATCCCAGACATACAGGTTGATGTCCTTGCCCAGCATCTCCACCACAGCGTACTCGCCGGGATCGAGCGGCACGGCGGGGGTGATCTTCACCCACTGCGGGCTGACCACCTCGGATTTCGTTTCGATGTACTTCGCCTTCTGCGAAACCGCGCCGTACACCGCAACTTCGATCACGCCCACCACCCGGCTGTCTTTTTTCTCGTCGGCGCGGACGATGCGGAAGTGCTGCGACTGCGACATGTCTTTTGCGCTGGCGCCGGTTTCGGGGTTCTGGTCGGCGTCGATGTCGATATAGATCGCCGGCTGCGGCACGTGCGACTGCACGCGGGCATGGCCGCCCTTCAACTCGATCGTCTGCTTCGATTTCGCGATCGGATTGATGGCGGCGCGCAGGATGTTGCGACCTGTGTTCTTGTTCACATCGCCTCCGTTCTGTACTAGCTCGACCAGTTCGGGCTCGTCGCGCCAGTAGTCGAGGAGAAAGACGCCACCCTGGTCGGGCACACGCAGGCCGGGTTGAATCTCGGGCGAGCGCGCCTCTTCTTCCTTGCGCTCGGCCTGCTCATCGGCATCGGCGGCAGCGGCATCATTCGACGCGGACGCGGTCACCACTGGCGCCTCGGTCAGCGCCTTGGTGGTCGCAGCCCAATCAACCAGGGAATTGGGCACGTCCTCCCACTCATTGCGTTCGGAACTGAAATAGTGGACTCGCTCGCCGCGGTCCAGCAGCTCGCACTTCGTAGCCGGCTGGAAGGATCCGTCCTTCATCACGATGCGGTAGATCTGCGCATGATTCTCATCGGTTTTCGGCAGCGGACACTGGCTGGACGCAGGCGCAGCCGCGGGCTTGGCCGGGGCGGTGTGCTTGGCATCAGGCTTCTGCTGCGCGATGGCGGCTCCGGCGAGGAGAAGCGCGACAATAGCGGTGCGGAACTGCATGAGCTTCTATTATCGCGCGAAACACGGTTCGCACGATGGGCACGACGGTCCACGATGGCGCAGTAGAAATAACCCAGCCAGAAACTCACAGTTTCGGGCTAAGGCGGGTGGGGCCGCCGCTGCGGAAAACTCGGCTAAAAGGCGATCTGTCCGTCGATTGCGAGCACATTCCCTTAGCAGATGAATTCTGCCATAATTGGTTGTGCACCCCTACCGGTTCCCAGTCGCTGGCGGAAACCACGCGAAAACTGGAGCCGAACTACCCTTCAAAATCAAGGCGGGAAAATGGCGGCAAAGTTCATCTTTGTGACCGGCGGAGTTGTGTCTTCTCTTGGCAAGGGCCTGGCGGCGGCCTCGATCGGCTGCCTGCTGGAGAGCCGCGGCCTCAAGGTCAACATGCAGAAGATGGACCCGTATCTGAACGTCGATCCGGGAACCATGTCGCCGTTTCAGCACGGCGAGGTCTTCGTCACCGACGACGGCGCCGAAACCGATCTCGACCTCGGCCACTACGAGCGATTCACCCACTCCAAGCTTACCCGCGACAATAACTGGACCACCGGCCGCATCTACGAGCAGATCATCGCCAAGGAGCGCAGGGGCGATTACCTGGGCAAGACCGTCCAGGTAATCCCGCACGTCACCAATGAGATCAAGGCAGCGATGAAGAAGGTGGCGCAAGACGTGGACGTCTGCCTGATCGAAATTGGCGGCACGGTTGGCGACATCGAATCGCTGCCGTTCATCGAGGCCATCCGCCAGATGCGCCAGGACCTGGGGCGCGAGAACACGACGTTCGTGCACGTCACGCTGGTGCCGTGGATCGGTGCCGCCGGCGAATTGAAAACCAAGCCCACGCAACATTCGGTGAAGGAACTGCTGAGCGTTGGAATTCAGCCCGACATCCTGCTCTGCCGCACCGACCGCTTCCTGTCGAAGGACATCAAGGGCAAGATCGCGCTCTTCTGCAACGTCGAAGAAGAAGCCGTAATTACCGCGATCGATGTCGCCAGCATTTACGAAGTTCCGCTGACCTTCGCCCGCGAGCGCGTGGACGACCTGGTGATGAAGTACCTGCACATCGAGGCCCGCGAGCGCGATATGAGCGCGTGGGAAGAGCTGGTGCGGCGCGTCAACAACCCGAAGGACGAGGTCAACATCGGGCTGGTCGGCAAGTACGTCGAATATGAGGACTCGTACAAATCGCTGAAAGAGGCTTTGGTGCACGGCGCCCTCGCCCACAACCTGAAGCTGAACGTGAGTTGGATCGAGGCCGAGGGCCTGGAGACCAAGGGCCGCGAGTACGAAGCGCAGCTTGATGATTACGACGGAATTCTCGTCCCGGGCGGCTTTGGCAAGCGCGGCATCGCCGGCATGCTGAACGGCATCCGCTACGCGCGCGAGCACAAAGTGCCGTACTTCGGCATCTGCCTGGGCATGCAGACGGCGTGCATCGAGTTCGCGCGCAACGTCTGCGGGCTGGAGGACGCGAATTCCAGCGAGTTCGATCCGGCTACGCCGCACCGCATCATCTATAAGCTGCGCGAACTGCGCGGCGTCGAGGAACTGGGCGGCACGATGCGATTGGGCGCCTGGGCCTGCAAGCTGGAGCCGGGCTCGCACGCGGCCGAGGCATATGGCGCGCAGGAAATCAGCGAACGCCACCGCCACCGTTACGAGTTCAACCGCGAGTACGAAGAGCCACTCACCGCCGCCGGACTGCACATCACCGGCGCCACGCCCGATGCGACCTACGTGGAGATCGTCGAGCTGGCGCGCGAAGAGCATCCGTACTTCCTCGGCTGCCAGTTCCATCCCGAGTTCAAGTCGAAGCCGCTGGAGCCGCATCCGCTGTTCACGGCATTCATCCAGGCATCGTATGAGAATCGGTTGAAACGCGTGGCGGCGAAGAACGCGGCGGAAGCGGAGATGTTCCTGAGGCCGGCGCGGATTTGAAAACACACTGGCCGCTGATTAACGCTGATTTTCGTGTTTCGTGTTTCGTGTTTCGCAACGGAACCGTAGATTCAGCCGAAACACGAGACACCAAACACGAAACACCTTCTGCCCCTCCGGCTGGTTTATTCTTGGTTGTTCCGGATCAGCGTCCAATCAGCGCAAATCAGCGGCTCATGTCTTTGTCTTTCAAACTCGAGAACTTCACTATCGGCGAGGGATCGCTGTTCCTGATCGCCGGGCCGTGCGTAATCGAGAGCGAGGAGCATGCGCTGAAGATGGCGGAGTGTATCGGCGGCGTCTGCAAGGCGATGGGCGTCTCGTTAATCTTCAAAGCCAGCTACGACAAGGCCAACCGTACTTCCCTCTCCAGCTTTCGCGGCCCCGGCTTGAAAG
>JBOGLI010000372.1:0-2513 GCA_050746165.1 Terriglobales bacterium
CATCCCTGTATACGAAGGGAACGATGAGCATGGGCGCGGGCAGTTCCTCCTACGAGCAGTACAACAAAGCGCCTGACAAGTACTGGAGCGCAATCACGACCGAACGCGGCGAGCGCGTGCAGGCGTGGGATGGGTCGCAGGGCTGGGTGAAGATGGGCCAGCGCGTCCAGCCGATGCGCGACGCGTCGGAAATGAAGCTGAACGCCGATTTCTACCATTCGCTGAAGTTCGCCGGGCGCTACAAGGGAGCGCGCGTCTTCCGCAAGGAGAAGGTGGGCGACCACGATGCGTGGGTGGTGATGGCGCGGATTCCCGATACGCCGCTGACGGACATGCTGTACTTCGACGTGGACTCCGGGCTGCTGGTGCGCCGGACCACGCTGCGGCGGACTGGCCTTGGTCCGCTGCCGACAACGGCCGATCTCTCAGACTACCGCGAGGTAAGCGGAGTGAAGATGCCGTTCAAGGTCACCATCTCGACCCCGTCGTCGATTCAGAACGTGCAGGTGTCGGAGATGAAGGCGAATGTTCCGGTGGAGGACTCGCGCTTCGAGATGCCGAAGGAAGCGAGCGGACAATAGCTTCCCCATCCTCCGTCAACACCAGGCGGAAGGATGGCCCCCCCGGGGGGATTAGATTTCTAAGTTCCGTCTATCCACGGATTTAGCGGGACGGCTTCGTAAAATCCGGTGTTCATTCGGGTTGCGGGCACGGATTCGACGGATTTTGGCGGAATCCGTCAAAGGCATAACCGCAAAGGAAAACCTGTTCACCGCAGAGGACGCAGGGGTACGCAGGGGAAAAGAATGCTCGCCGGTGAGGGCGAGCTTTTTTCTTACTCTCTAATTCCAGAATAGCAGATTGGATAGGGGAATCCGGAAGTGATTTGCGAAGCTCGATTTGGGTTGGAATGAGAGAGTTACGCGGATTTGTGACATCGGAGGGGCTTGACAGGAAACAAGGCAAAGGAATTTCCGATTGTCGATTGTCGATTTGAAAAGACCACCGAAGTCAGGGATTAAAAGCGGTTTCACCCGGGCCGACGAAATGCCGTTGGAGCCGCGGCCGAGGGCGGCCACGGCCCTGGAGCTTTCCGGCGGATCAGGCGCAGGCCCGGCGAGGGCGCCAGGCCCCACAAATTATCTGAATTTTCCGAGCAGATATCTTGGAGGGGAAGAGGCCGGAGAAAAGCATTCTGTGATTTTTCAATTTTCATTTTTCAAGTGACTGCGAAACGGACGGCGGGCTTATGAGCAATTTTGTGCGGGATGTTCGTTATGGCCTCCGGCTGCTGATCAAGAGCCCGGGATTCTCGGTGGTGGCGCTTGTGACGCTGGCCATCGGAATCGGCGCGACGACGGCGATGTTCAGCGTCGTCAATGGTGTCCTGCTGCGGCCGCTGCCGTTCAAGGACCCGAGCCGGCTGGTGCTGCTGAAGGAGCGGCTGCCGAAGCTGGTGCCGCGGCCGGTCACGATCCGCGCCTTCGACGTGGACAAGTACGCGCGCGAGAACACCTCGCTCGAAGCGGTTGCCGGATATCTTCCTACCAGCTTCGACCTGACCGGCCACGGCATGCCGCAGAAAGTCGCGGGGCTGCGCACGGGCGGGAAGTTGTTCTCGCTGCTGGGGGCGGCGCCGCTGCTGGGCCGCACCTTCACCAGCGACGAAGACCATCCCGACAGTTACCTCGCGGTGGTCAGCTACCGGTTATGGAAGCAGCAGATGGGCGGAAGCCCGGACGTAATCGGCAAAACGATCACGCTCGACCGCAAGCCGTACCAGGTGATCGGTGTCATGCCGGCGGATTTCGCCTTCCCGCCGCGTGTAGAGACGCCTCCCGAGGTATGGGTGCCGATGGGGTTCACGCCGGAAGAACTGCAACCGGGTGCCAGCAGTTTCGCCTATGGCGCGCTCGCGCGGCTCAAACCGGGCGTAGCCATGGCGCAGGCGCAATCAGATGTTGGCCGCATTGGGAACGAGATCGAGCAGAGTCTTGCCGCAGGACGACGGGGCGACCTGCAGGTGTCAGGCGTGGTGGTTCCGCTCAAGGACGAGGTGATTGGTGACGTTCGCAAGCCGCTGCTGGTGCTGTTCCTGGCGGTGGTGTTCGTTCTCCTGATATCGGTGGTGAACGTGGCCAACCTGCTGCTGGCGCGCGGCACGGCGCGGCAGCGGGAGCTGGCGATCCGCATTGCGCTCGGCGCCGGCGCGCGACGGGTGGTATCACAACTGCTGGTGGAGAGCGTGATCCTGGGCCTGGCGGGTGGCGCGCTCGGCATCCTGCTTGCGGCGGGTGCGACCTCGGCGTTTATCCACCTAGTGCCGCCGAACCTGATTCGGCTGGACGGGATTGGGGTGGATGGACGAGTGCTGGCCTTCATGGTGATCATCTCAATCGTCGCCGGGCTGGCGTTTGGGGCGGCTCCGGCGGTGTTCGCGCTGCATACGAACGTCAACGAAAAGCTGAAGGAAGGCGGGCGCGGGACAAGCGTCGGTCGGCAACATCAGCGGG
>JBOGLI010000373.1:0-2238 GCA_050746165.1 Terriglobales bacterium
GGTGAGAAGTCAGCATAGCGCAAAACGGGGCGAGGCGTGAGGGGCAAGGGGCAAGGGGCAAGGGACAAGGTCCCCGAAACCGCGGGATGGCTCGACAGGTACAAAGATGCGAACACCAGACACGTAATACGAAATACGAGATACCAGATATGGGGTGTTACGCGATTCTCTGCCGCGCCCCTTGTCCCTTGTCCCTTGCCCCTAGCAATTGCTCGATCCCGCTCAGCGGCACCCGCACCCATGACGGCCGGTTGTTCAACTCGTATCCGAGTTCGTAGATCGCCTTCTCCAGCAGGTGGACGTTCAGCAGCGCTGCCGTTTCCGCGCCATCGCGTGGAAGAAACGCGGCCGATTCGGCAACGGAGAAATACTCGCGCAGATACGCCGCCGAGACCCAGGTCTGCCAGAACGTCGCCCACGGCGCGTAGGTCTCCAGCGGCAGCGACTCCGGCCCGATCACCAGCAGCGGCGCGAACGCGGCGTAATGAAAGGACCGCAGCATGCCCGCGACGTCCTGCAGCGGCGACCGCTTCCGCCTGCGCTCCTCCAGGCTCCGCGCCGGCTCGCCCTCGAAATCGATAAGGACGAAATCGCGGCCCTCTACAACCAGCACCTGTCCCAAGTGGTAATCGCCGTGCACCCGCGTGCGCAAAGCGCCGATCGGCCTCTCTTCAAATTGCCGTAACCGCCGCTCCAGCTCCGGCGCGCGCTGCAGGAGAGCTTGTCCCTGCGCTTGGATTTCCCGCGGCAGAGAATTCATCTGGCGCTCCAGCAATCGCAGGTTGCGCCCAAGCAGGTCGAGCGCCGACTCACAAAAGGAACGCTGGTCCCCGGCCGAATACTCCTCCGGATCGAATGCCGGATCCGCGGCATGCGTCGCCAGCGCCAGGTGCAATTCCGCCGTGCGGCGTCCCAGCAACTCCGCCGAGCCGATAAATTCGCCAATGACCTCGCGCGCCTGGTCGGGAATTGCTTCGGCGCCCAATTCCAAAAGACTGCGTGACGGGATCGCCGGCGCCTCATTTGCTTTCGCATTCGCCAAGTAGCGCCCGACCGCGCCGAGCGTGAACTCCCACGCGTCGCCCTGGTTACGCACGAAGCTCTGCAACATCCCCAGGCTCGAGCACGCGCCCAGGTCGCTCACATACTCCAGCGCTCCGGCCAGCAGCGGCACGTTGCGGAAATCCGTCTTCTCCGTGAGGAAGCGACCGATCTCGATATCGGGATTCACTCCCTCGGCGACCCTGCGGAACAGCTTGAACACCAGCTTGTCGCCGTACACGACCGAGGTATTGCTTTGTTCGGCGCGCATCAGCTTGGGAGCAAGTTCCTGTCCTGCAGCCAGTTTCTCCAGCGCCGGAGTATTCGACGCGCGCAGTTCGCCGTGCTCTCCGCGCAGGCGACGTCCCTCACGCATCGCCGCCAGTAGCACTTCTAGAAATGCCGGATTGCGCAACGCGTCGTATAGCACCAGGCTTGCGCCCTCCGCCATCACCAGCAGGTGCGGCGCGCTCTCGCCGGTGACCGACCGCGGCAGCATCGTAACGTCCGCTACCTCGACCATCGGCACCGAATAGATTTCGGCGGCGCCCTCGCGATATTCCACGCGAGCCAGGAAGATGAATGCCGTTGTTTCCGCCATCGCGAACGGAATCGCGTCCACCAGCGATACCGCGCGCACCGGACGCGCTTTTCCACCGAACCATCGCTGCGCGCGCAGAAAATCGGGTAACATCGCCGGTAGCGAAGTCGGCCCGGCAAGCGCGCGTGCGATCTCCCGTGCGGCCGGCATCAGCGGCCCCGATCGTTTCGCCCAAAACGAAAAGCGGCGCGAAGGCGCGATTCGATCATCATAGGTTCTGTGATGCGCGCCCGCCGCTTTCCGTATAGCGGGAATCTCTGAAAGATCCGCCGCACATCTGGTGCCGCGAAGGATGAAAATAGAACGATGAAGATGAAGGGCGCAGCGCCTCCTCCACGCGTGGTGATCGAGAACGTCAGGCCATCGGTGGACGAAGGCAGCTTCCCCATCAAGCGCACCGTGGGAGAAAAGGTCCGCGTCACCGCCGACATCTTCGCCGACGGCCACGACCTGCTCGGCGCCGTCGTTTCCTATCGCCGTGCCTCGGAGAGCGAGTGGTCGGAAATTCGCATGGAACCCATCGGCAACGACCGCTGGGCCGGCGAGTTCACGGTTTCCGCCATGGAGCCGCACTTCTACACCGTGCAGGGTTGGAT
>JBOGLI010000374.1:0-3908 GCA_050746165.1 Terriglobales bacterium
ATGGGTATTCCCTTACGGCGCCGTTCCGACGCGCCAGAAGCTAAAAGCTGAGAGCCGATTTCTGCCGTCTTGCCAGCTTTACCGAAAACCCCTTAAACTTGAATTTCAGTGTATCCCAATAGGAGTACCGTGCTTCGCAGTAGTTTGCGATACGTGTCGGCAGGGCTGGTTTGCGCCGCGGTGGCGATTTCCGCGGCGGCGCAGCAGCCGACTTCGAAAGCAACGCTGGACGCGAGCGAAAGCGTGTTCAGCACGCTGGCGGCGATCGGCCATTGCGGCTATGCAGGAAACAGCGGCGACGAGCTTCGCCGCGACGTCTTACAGGAGCTTGCGAAAGCGGTGGAGGCCTCCGATGAAGCGAAGGCTGACAGCCGCGAGATGTGCCAGTTCTACCTGGACCATCGCCAAGCCGATTCGGCGCGCGACCTGGCGCAGTACGTTTCGCTGGCGCTGAACATGGGTGCGCCCCCGAGCTTCGACCTGAAGATGGCCGAGGCCGACCTGCCCCCGGACGCGAATTACGTGCTGGGATTCAGGCCCCTGCTGACAAAGTTCGCGCAGGCGGCGAACCTGCACGAGATCTGGACAGAACATCAATACGAGTACAACCAGCTCATCCAGCGCTACCACGATCCGGTCACAAACATGTTGCTGGCGACGGACCTCTATCTGCGCGTGCCGATGAGCGGCTACCTGGGAAGAGCGTTCGTTATTTACCTGGAGCCAATGGCAGGACAAGGGCTGGTGAACGCGCGCAACTATGGCGCTGACTACTACATGGTCGTCTCACCACAGAATAACGTCCTGGCGATGGATTCGATCCGCCATACATACCTGCATTTCATGATCGACCCGATGCTGGGAAAGCGCGGGACGGCGCTGAAGCGGCTGCAGCCACTGCTCCCGGTCATTGCCACGGCGCCGCTGGACGAGAACTACAAGCACGATACCGGCTTGCTCGTCTCCGAATCGCTGATCCGCGCTATCGAGGCACGGCTGACAGGCAAAGGCCCTGCCGCCGATCCGGGGCGCGAGAAGATGGTCGAGCAGGACATGGCGGAGGGATTCATCCTGACCCGCTACTTCTACGGCGAACTGGTCAAGTTCGAGAAGGACAACAACGGCTTCCAGGACGCGCTGGCAGATTTCCTGTACGAAATGGACGTTGACCAGTTGAAAAAGCGCGCGCAGCAACAGGTATTCACGACCCGCGCGACGCCCGAAGTGGTAGCGAAAGCTCCCCCGGGCCCGCTGCAACTGGCGGAACAGCGGTTCGACGCGGGCGATTACGAAGCAGCGCGCGAACTGGCGCTGCAGGCGCTGAAGGCCAATAGCGGGGACCAGGGCCGGGTGTTGTTCCTGCTGGGGCAGGTGGCGTCGCTGATGAAGGACATGCCGGGCGCGGTGGACTATTTCGGCCGCGCGGCGCAGACCAGCAAGGACCCGCACGTGATTGCCTGGTCGCACATTTACCTGGGCCGGATCGCCGATATCAAGCAGGAACGGGAGACGGCGGTGGCGCATTACAATGCGGCGCTGCTCGCGGGCGATCCGCAGCCGCAGACGAAGGCAGCGGCCGAGCGCGGCCTGAAACAGGCTTACGCGCCGCCGGTCAACAGGAAGCAATCTGAATAAGCAACGCCGTACCGCAAGGACGGACCAGGAGAAATTATGAAGCGTTTTATCGTGGTGTTGGCACTCGTAACCGCAGCGGGAGTGGCGTCGGCGCAGTCGACTGCCAACCAGCAGCAAAAACCGGCGGGGGCGCAGAATTCTGGCGCGGCCGCTACCAGCCAGCAGGCGCCCGCAGGGAAGACAGCGCCGGCGGGACAAGCGGCGGCTCCGGCAGAACCTGCGCCGCTCCCCGGCACCAAGCATCCACCGCAGGCGAAGACGCAAGACGAAATGAAGGCGTTCCAGGACGCGAATGCGAAGACGACTCCGGCCGAAGTCGAGACCGCCGCCGACGCGTTTGCGCAGGCGCATCCGGACAGCGAGTTGCGCGTCCTGCTGTATCGCAAGGCGATGTACGATTACCAGAACGTAAACGACGCCGATAAAGCGATCGAAATGGGCCGGAAGCTGCTTGCCCTCGATCCGAATAACCCGGAAGGACTGGTGATGACGGCGACGTTCCTGTCGGAGCGGACACGCGACACCGATCTCGACCGCGACGAGCGGCTGAATGAAGGCAGCCGCGACGCGGAAAAGGCGTTGCAGACGATCGAAACTGACCTGATGCTGCCCGGCACCGTCACGCAGGAACAGGCGACAGCAATCCGCACGCAGATGAAGGGGATGGCCTACGCCGCGCTGGGCACGATCTCGATCGCGAAGAAGGATTTTCCTGCAGCGGAAAAGAACCTGAAGCAGGCGGCCGACCTGTATCCGGGCGATCCGCTGGTGTGGTTGCGGCTGGCCTACTCGCTCGACAAGGAGAACAAGTTCGCCGAAGCAGTAAAGCCGGCCGACAATTGCATTCAATACTCGGCGCAACAGCCGCAGGTCGCCAACCTCTGCCGGCAGGAGAAGGAACGAGTGAGCAAACTGGCACAGGCGCCGCAGACCGCGGCCCCGCCGCCCACTTCGCCGCAGCCGCAGACCAGCGTACCGAAATAAACGCGAGTGCTGAGTGCAGAGTGCTTAGAAGTAAGACCTCGGCTGCTCAGCACTCTGCACTTATCACTCAGCACTTGTTCATGACTCCCACACAAATCTCTGCGTTGGAGAAAGCCCTGGGACACCAGTTCCAGCGCACGGACGTGCTGGAACAGGCGGTCACGCACAGTTCTCACGCGCGGGAATCGCAATCGCGGATGGAGGGCGGAGAGCCGATCCGCGACAACGAGCAACTGGAATTTCTCGGCGATGCGGTGCTCGGGTTCGTCACCAGCCGCGAATTGTGCAGGAAATTCCCGGAATTCCAGGAAGGTCAGCTCTCGAAACTGCGGGCGTTCCTGGTCAGTGAAAAACACCTGATCCGCGTGGCCAAGGGGCTGAAGCTCGGCGAGCATCTCCGGTTGGGGCGCGGCGAGGAGAAAAGCGGCGGGCGCGAGAAGCCGGCGCTGCTGGTGGATGCGCTGGAAGCGGTGCTGGCGGCGCTCTACCTGGACGCGGGATTGGACGCGGCGGAGCGATTCATCCTGAAGAAGATCCTGCATCCGGAGTTCCGCCGCATGCAGCGAGCCGGGCCGGACGTTCCGGTGACCGACTTTAAATCAGCGTTGCAGGAGACGGCGCACACGTTGGGGTGGACACAGCCCGCGTATGTACTGGTGCGCGAACGCGGTCCCGAACATCAAAAGACTTTTACGATCGAGGCGCGGCTGGGCAGCGCAAGCAACGGCGATTTCACCGCGCGGGCGCACGGTCCGACGAAGAAGCAGGCCGAACAGGGCGCGGCGCGCAAGGCCTTGGAGCACTTACGCAGTCTGAACACGAACAGTCCTCAGTAGCGCAGTCTCCGGACGCGGCGGTTGCCGAACCGGCCCGGACGGAGAGCACCGCCGATCAGGCGGTTGCGCCGGAAAGCACGGAAATCCCCAAGACGGCGCCGGGCAAGGCGCGGAGTTCCGGCGGGAGCTGGGCTTTGTCGGCGCAATCGCTGGCGATCACCGTCGTGATTGCGGTGTTCGTGATCACGTTTATCGTGCAGGCATTCCAGATTCCGTCCGAATCAATGGAGAACACGCTGCTGATCGGCGATTACCTGCTGGTCGACAAAGTGCATTACGCGAGCGGCGGCATCTGGGGCCACGTGCTGCCCTATTCGCAGATACACCGCGGCGACATCATCGTCTTCCGCTACCCGGTGGATCCGGAAGAACACTTCGTCAAGAGGGTGATCGCGGTTCCGGGCGACCGCATCCACATGAAGGACAAGCGGGTGTACGTGAACGGAGTGGAGC
>JBOGLI010000375.1:0-3069 GCA_050746165.1 Terriglobales bacterium
ACCCTGCGCTGTCCTGATTGCGACCTGGTCCCGCACTAAGTGCGCGACGCGACCTCTGCCGCCCTGCCGCGGCACTGCCGTGTGCGCGCCAGTTCCATCAATACCCAAATCGATGCCGCGATCAGCAGCGGAGAGGAATAGAACCCCGGCGCCGGGCGCGCGAAATGCACGCTCTGCACGGTTCTGCCGGCAATTGTCCCTAGTATGTGACCCATCCCGTTTCCGATCATCAGCACGGCGAACATGCAGGCGAACCAACGCAGCGGCCGCCCGCCGCGATAGAACAGCGGTGTAATTGCCAGTAACAGGATATCGGCAAGAATCAATCCGGCGAGCCATTCTTGGAAGGTAAATGTCGGCATCGGCCACCACGGCCAGCGGGCGCGCAGGGCTAGGACGGTGGGGTTGTAAACGCTAAGAAACCCGGTGGCAGCTTCGTCGAAGATGTGGAGAGCCAGGGCGATAGCAAGACCAACCCAGGCGCGCCCGAGTTGGACGCCGCGAATGCCCGCTTCAGTCGCCCGCGCCGGCGCCGGTGGCATGAGGTGGACGCAACTCCCGCTTGAGCTGATCGATGATGCGCACGGCCGTCGAGTGCTCCTCCCCCAACCGGCCCTGTTTAAGCTCCCAGAAGTGTTTGTCATAGGAGTCGGCGAACGCGGTGTCGCCCTCCTTCAACGCCTCTACCGCCGCCGCGACAGAAAGGTTCGCCTTGAAAAGCGCGTCCTGCTGCATGCGCAGCAGCTCAAAGATCTTCACGAGAAGTTGTTCGACATCGTGCGTGTCCGACACGGTTCCTCCCGCGAACGCGAAGTCTCGCAATGCCAAAAGGTTCTACAAACGTTCGAGTGCCGCGTAGCATATACCAGACCCGCCGCCGGAGCCAGCAGAACCTCGACTGTCTGGGGATCGTAATTGGGAAATCCGCAATAGCAATTTGGCATCAGACTGGCCTAGAACAGCACGTTCTGCTTCTGTCCCGGCTTCAGCCCAAAGTGTTCGTAGGCGAGGTGTGTCACCGTCCGCCCGCGCGGCGTGCGGTTCAGGAATCCGATCTGGATGAGGAACGGCTCGTAGATTTCCTCGATCGCATCCTGTTCTTCGGCCAGCACCGCCGCCAGCGTGTTCAGTCCAACCGGACCGCCTTCGTATTTATTAATGATGGTCAGCAGCAGCTTGCGGTCGATCTCGTCGAAACCGTGCTGGTCCACCTCGAGCATCTGCAACGCCGCCTGCGCCGCCGCGCGGTCGATGTGGCCATCGGCGCGCACCTGCGCGTAATCGCGGACCCGCCGCAGCAGCCGGTTGGCGATGCGCGGCGTTCCCCGCGACCGCGACGCAATCTCCCTCGCTCCCGCATCGTCGATGCCGACGCCAAGAATTTCCGCCGAGCGGCTGACGATGAACGCCAACTCCTCCGTCGTGTAGAACTCCAGCCGCAGGATCAGCCCGAAACGCGAGCGTAGCGGCGCCGAAATCAAGCCCGCGCGCGTCGTTGCTCCAATGAATGTGAACGGCTTCACGTCCAGCGTATGCGTCCGCGCCGACGGCCCCTGCCCGATCATGATGTCGAGCTTGTAATCCTCCAGCGCCGAGTAAAGCAACTCCTCCAGCGCCGGTTGCATGCGGTGGATCTCGTCGATGAACAGCACCTGCCGCTCGCGCAGGTTAGTCAGGATCGCCGTCAGCTCGCCCTTGATCTGCAACGCCGGGCCCGAGGTCTGCTGGAACGCTGCCGTCATCTCGTTGGCAATGATCGTGGCCAGCGTGGTCTTGCCCAGCCCAGGCGGGCCATAGAGGAGGACATGGTCCAGCGGCTCGCCGCGTGAACACGCCGCCTTGATGGCGATTTCCAGGTTATCTTTGACTTTCTGCTGGCCGATGAATTCCCGCAGCCGTTGCGGCCGCAGCTTCAGTTCGAACGACGCATCGTCGTCCAGCGGCGCGGCCGAAACGATCCGCTCAGTATTGTCCTTGAATGCAGGCACCTTGGGGCGATAGTAAGACGAAACTCGCCCGAGCGGTAGTGTGGATTTCGGGCAATTGCGGAATTACAGGGATTGCGGGATTGAATAGTCGGGATAACTCCCCGATTCGCCCATTTCGCAATTCTGCAATTCCCCGATTCCGCAATTCCGCAATTCCGCAATTATTGGATCACCGTTCCGCTGGCGAAGCACGTCGTAGCCAATCCGTCGGACGACTGCTTGATCACGCCGCTGACGTCCGAACAGAAGCCGCGCGTACCCGTCCCGCCGAAGTTGATCGGCTCGGCCTGCGAACTATAGGTCGCGATCGGCGTGCCAGTACAGCTCGAGAGGGCGAAGTTGTAGCCCTGCTTCGATCCCGAGGACAGCACGTTATCGAGAATGCCGGCCGCCGTCTGCGACATCGGTGCACCGCCGGTTGGCGGCCCCAGTTCCCCGATCGTGCAGGTGTACCCGATCGTCGGATACGTGGAAGCGTAGGTGGTTTCCGCCGTGGTGATGGCGCGAATGCTGCTGACCGCCGATGCTTCATTGGCGGCCATGCGCGATCGCATCAGGCTGGGAATGGCGATCGCCGCGATTACCAGGATGATGGCAACCACGATCAGAAGTTCGATCAGCGAAAACCCTCGTTGTCTCACTTTTGCCTCGCCACGCCACCCGACACAAAAGTGCCGGATGGCAACATCATAGGATGAAATGCGGCGAAGCCAAGGGGAGGGTACTTGGTTAGTTATTTTGCAGCAGGGTTATCCTGCCAGACGCGCCCAACTCCCGCAAATTACCAAAGTACCCGGACTGCAGACTCCAGTCTCCAGTCGCCAGTCGTCAGTTACCCGCATCAGGCAAGGACTTTTTGGACAGGGTTTTTGGTTTTTGGTTGTTGGTTATTGGTTATTGGTTTCCTTTTCTTGGATTGAAACCCTGGTTTTTTACCAACAACCAATAACCAACAACCAACAACGGGCGACCGCCGACTGGCGACTGTTTCACTGCGATAACTGCCCGCTGTCGTACAGCGTCACCAACTGGTCCACTGACACACGGCTGATAATGAACGCCCGCCCGATGTCGCTGATCT
>JBOGLI010000376.1:0-3294 GCA_050746165.1 Terriglobales bacterium
GCCTGGTTGTAGCCCACGCCCGACCCGATTAGTACCACCAGGTCGTCCTTATGAATCTTCTTTTTCGTGATCGCGTCGTGCAGCGCCATACCGACACATGCCGAGCCCGTGTATCCGTACTCTTCCATAATGGTGTGCGTGCGTTCCATTGGAGCGCCCAGCTTCTGCATTACCAGTTCGATCGTCGGCTTCCGCACCTGGGTGAAGATGAACAGGTCCACGTCGCTCATCTGAAAACCGCCCTGCTCGCCCAGTGTGCGCGCCAGCTTGGGCCAGCCGTCGTCGTTGATCTCCGGCGGATACCGGTCGAGGATCTGCACCTTGGTGCGTCCGGCGCTCACCGCATCGCATGATGCCGGTTCGGCCGTGCCTCCGGCGAAGATTCCCCAGAACTTTGCGTACGCTCCGTCCGCCTGGTAGGCCGCCGTAATGAATCCCGGCTTATCGCCACCCTCGACCACCGCCGCGCTTGCACCATCTCCATAAAAAAAGATGAAAGGGTCTTTGGGATCGGCCAGCTTGTGCATGAGGTACACGCCGATGACGACGATCGTTTTCATCGCCGGATTGGAAGCGATGATTCCCGACGCGATCGACAGCCCAGTCGGAAACGACGCGCACGCGCAACCCACGTCGAAGGTCCCCGCGCGCTTCGCGCCCAGCTTGTGCTGCACCACCACCGACGTTGAAGGCGTGATGTAATCCGGCGAATCCGTGCCGAGGATGATCAGGTCCACGTCTTCCGGCTTGCGTCCGGCATTCTTCAGCGCCTGCTCGGCCGCGCGCAGCGCCAGGTCCGAGGTGGCCCAATCTTCCGGCGCATGGAAGCGCTGCTTGATGCCGGTGCCCGCCTCCATTTTGTCCACGAACTCCGGAACGTGCGCCAGCCGCACGCGTAACTCGTCATTGGTGACGCACTTCTCCGGAACGTACATTCCCGTCCCGACAATCTTCGCGTATCGCATTTCGATACCTGCTCCGAGCCTTGTCATACCGAGTACTCCGACCCTTGTCATCCCGAGCAGCGGCGGCCCGCTGTTGGCCGCCGAAGTCGAGGGACCCTTTGTTTTTCCTCGTGCTCAAGCCTCGGCCCTCGTGCCTCTTTACGTTCCGACCACCAGCCCGCCATCGACCGACAGCACCGCGCCGTGCACGAACTTCGCCTGGTCGGACGCGAGCCATGCGTAGGCATCAGCAATGTCCTCGGGCGCTCCCATGTGCCCGAGCGGTGTGTGCGACGCCATCTGCTCCAGCACCTTCGGCGGCATCTGCTTCACCATCTCGGTGGCAATGAATCCCGGCGCCACGGCGTTAACGCGGATCTGGTATTTACCCAACTCGCGCGCCCACGTTCGCGTCATTCCGATCAGCCCCGCCTTCGCCGCTACATAATTGGTCTGCCCGAAATTTCCGTACAGTCCCACCACCGACGACGCGTTCAGGATCACGCCGCCTCCCTGCTTGATCATCTGCGGCACCACCGCACGCGCGCTCAGAAAAACGCCCTTCAGGTTCACGCCGATGACCGCGTCGAATTGCTCATCCGACATCGTGCCCGCCAGTGCGCCGTCTTTGACCTTCACCAGTTGGGCGTCGCGCAGGATGCCGGCATTGTTTACCAAGACGTCGATCCGCCCCCAGCGCGCGATCACCTCCTCGACGGCTTTCGCGATCGACTCCGCCTTGGCGACGTTCACCTCGCGGAACAGCGCCTCGCCCCCGGCGGACTTCAATTCTGCGAGCAGGTCCCCGGCGGCCGCGGCGTTCACGTCCCAACAGGCGACGCGCGCGCCTTCCTCGGCAAACCGCAGCGCCGTGGCGCGGCCGATCCCCGCCGCCGCCCCGGTGACGATCACAACTTTCCCCTTCAACCCAGACGGGTTCATCTCAAGTCTCCTACTCACCGTTTCGAGCAAGGAAAACGTGGGCCGCTGATTCACGCTGATATTCGCTGATTTCTTGATCTGCGTTCATCAGCGTTAATCAGCGGCCTATTGTTCTTAGAAGCTGAACTTCAACGCGAACTGGATCACGCGCGGCCCACTCGAGGTCGATGTGATCTTCCCCAGCGTGGCGAACGATGTCGGCACGGCGGAAGTAAATCCGCTGACCGGGTTCGCGAAGTTCACCAGGTTAAACGCATTGAAAAACTCCGTGCGGAATTCCATGTTCGTCTTCTCGGTCAGCGGGATGAACTTGACGATGCTCAGGTCCACGTTCCGCTGCCGCGGTCCGGTCAGGAAGTTGCGGGGCGAGGTGCCGTAGGGCGCCGCGTTCGCGCAGGTTGGCGAGAACGCCGCCGTATTGAAGTATCCGCCCAGCCGGCTTTCCACCGATCCTGACATCGCCGCGGTCTGGCCATTCACCAGGTCGGCTCGGTTATAAGTCGTGTTCCCCGACTGGCACACGACCGTGAAAGGCGCGCCCGATTGCCACGACAGCAACCCGGAGGTCTCCCACTTATTCAGGATCCGCTGCCCGGCCTTCGAATCGCCCTTGTAGAAGTTCGGCAGGTCATAGACGCCGCTGAAGACAAAGCGGTGCCGACGGTCGAAGTCGCTGATGGCGCGGTTCGACGCCCGGTTCTGCTGGTCGCCCGGCAGTGCCACGAATTCGTTGGTCGCCGCACCGGAAATATCGTCCATCGATTTCGACCAGGTGTACGAGGCCAGGAACTGCAGCCCGTGACTGAAGCGCTTGGTCAGGCTGGTCTGCCAGGAGTTGTACACCGAGTTCGCGTCCGTCTTTGCCTCCTGGAAGCCGTTCAGAATTTTCTGGTTCGAAAATCCGTTCGCCGTGGTGTACGGGGCGGTCCCCGTCGGACCCTGGCTGAAGGTATAGATGTTGAGCAGTTTGACGCCGCGCGAACCCACGTAGCCGGTTTCCAGCAGCAGGTCGGGCGCGATTTCATACTGCACGCCCAGGTTGTACTGGTACACGTAGGGCGTGCGCAGGTTCTTGTCGGAGAAGATGCCACTGATCGGCGTCCACAGTCCGAACGCCCCCAGCGGTACTCCGCCGGAGTAATACGGAACGGGCGAAGGCGCTGTCGCCGGGCTGACCGGGAACTTGATTCCGGAGAGGTCCGGGAAGGGGCTGGAAAGAAATGTCGTCAGGTTCGTCGCCAAGGGCACCGATAGCCCGACGATGTCCATCGGGTAGTTGAAAATCTGGAGGTTGCCCAGCCGCGACGATGGCCGGTCGAAATACACTCCCACGCCGCCACGCGCGACCAGTTTTGAGTTCTGCGCCGGCCTCCATGCAAATCCCAGCCGTGGCGCCACGTTCCAGTCG
>JBOGLI010000377.1:0-3772 GCA_050746165.1 Terriglobales bacterium
CTACAGATCCTGGTGGACAGGGGAGGATTCGAACCTCCGTAGCTCCAAGGAGCGGCAGGTTTACAGCCTGCTGCCATTAACCGCTCGGCCACCTGTCCGAATTTCTACCCGACGCGGCACAACGCAAACCTCCGCCTTCTTCCGCGGACATCCAAGAAGCGTCACTGTGGAGTGCCAACTGATGTTGGAGCTGGCGAAGGGATTCGAACCCCCGACCCTCTGATTACAAATCAGATGCTCTACCAGCTGAGCTACGCCAGCGACCCGCCATGGGGTTACAAATCCGGTCCCGCCGCCGGGGACAAAGTAGCTAAATTACCACATGCAGAACTCCCCCTGCAAGCGGAGTTCCAAGACACCAATTCCTTCCCTGCCAATAAGCTGTCGCGCAATTCTTCCTGCCTCGAGAAGTCGGAGTCGTTGCGGGACACTACGGCGGGCGTTCGTCCAAACATCATTCTACTCAAAATGGGGTGCAAGGGCAAAGGTCTTCAGTCTTCAGTCTTCAGTCTTCGGTCTTCGGTCTTCGGGCACGACGCCTCAGGCACGGGCGGCCTCGAACGTATGAATGAGTCCATTCAGAATGCGAGCGACTTCAGCAATCTGAGCGCTGATAGCCTGATTCTCCGTTGCGGTGATGTACTCAAGGTGTGCGGCAATCAATATTTGGGTCTCGACTTCGTGCAGTGACCCGCGTGCAGTATTGAAGAATCGGCACATGTCAGTATCGCTGCGGCGGCCTTTTCCTTCCGCAATATTGCTCGGAATCGAAACGGCTGCCCGGCGGAGTTGAGACACAAGACCGTACTTCTCGTCGGATGGGAATTTCTTCGTCAATTCGTAGATCCTGTACACCAATTCCATCGCCTTCTGCCACGCCACTAAATCACGATAAGAGCCGCTCATTCGTCCTTCTGATGAAAAACGCGCGATCTTAGCGGATGTCGGGCCAGTTGTCAGTGATTTGAAAGTGTTAGCGAATGAAGCCTGAAGACCGACGACTGAAGACCGAAGACTAGAATGGTTCAATGGCCAAGCGCGCCATCCTGTTCCTCGTTGCCGTGGCCGTGATTGCCGCGGGAATCGTCGTATTCATCCTGGTGCGGCGCGGATCGGCCCCGTCGACCGTCACACTGCTCCCGCCGGCGGATGCATACCTTTATTTCGACGTCGCCATCGTGCGCCGCTCCGACGTATTCGGTTCGCTGCCCAAGGTGGATTTTGATCCCGAGTATGCGGAATTCGTCCGTCAGACCGGCTTCAACCTGGAACGCGATCTCGACGAGGCCGCCTTCGCCCTGCAACGCTCGCCCGTAACCGAAACGCAGGGCACTTCCCCGCAGCCGCCGGAATGGCGCAACACCGGCGTGTTCACCGTCTCCTTCGACCGCGCCAAAGTCGAGGCATACCTGCGCGGCATTTCGAAGGGGACGGAAACATATCGCAACACGACGATTTACAGCATTCCCCTGCCCGGACGCACCGTGCGTGTCGCCATCCTCGATGCCCGGACCGTGGCCGCCAGCAATACCGACGGCCCGTACGTGCTGCAAGGGATCATCGACCGCCACGCTCAGTTGACGCGATCCGCCCCGGCCCTGGTGCACGATTTCTACGGCCAGTTGCCGTGGGGAAGCCTGGCGTGGGCCATCGTGCGCCCGCCAGAATCCGGGAATTCTGGGACCGCCGAACTGGAACTTCCGGGAGGCTCCTTCACCGTGCCGGCCGGCACGGTCGTTGCCGCCTCAGTCCGCTACCTGGGATCGATCAACCTCCGGGCGCAGGCCTTCGCACCCAGCGCTGATGCCGCGAAAAACATGGCGGAGCGCCTGGGGGCATTCGTCTCCGTCTTCCGCACCCTTGAGGGAGCACAGGCGCGCGGGAACGATCAGGACGTCAAGGGCTTCTTTGACAGCCTGCATGTGTCGGTCGATGGCGATCGCGCCGAATTGGAAGCGACTGTGCCATCGGGGTTCCTGAAGAAACTCGTCGCCAACGCGCCTAATGCAGGCCTGGAAAATCAGCCGGCAACCGCGCCGCCCAACGCCCATGTCGAAGCGCCTTCCCCCAACACTCCGCGCGGCCATCAGCACGCACGCGCGCCGCGTTAAAACACCGCACTCGACCGGGTGACGTGCATCACTGGCAGGGTGTGCAACTTCACCGACAATGCGTGCACACATGGCACAGCCGGCATGATGGTCGGTGCGTCGATCTCCCATTACCGCCTACGGTCGAAGCTCGGCGAGGGCGGCATGGGAGTCGTGTATACCGCCGAGGACACGCGCCTGGGCCGGCTGGTCGCGCTGAAATTCCTGCCGCCGGACATGGCCCGCGATCCGCAGGCGCTGGAGCGCTTTCGTCGCGAGGCGCGCGCCGCTTCCGCCCTCAACCATCCGAACATCTGCACCATCTACGACCTCGGTGATGACGACGGCGCGAGCTTCATCGCGATGGAACTGCTCGAAGGCCGTACTTTGCAGCAACGAATCGGGTCGCAACCGGTGCCGGCGATCGAATTGATCGACTTGGCCATCCAGATTGCCGACGCGCTGGACGCGGCGCACCAGAAGAACATCATTCACCGCGACATCAAGCCCGCAAACATCTTCATCACCGAACGCGGACAGGCGAAGGTGCTCGATTTCGGACTGGCGAAGGTGCAGGAGCTGGCGCGGGCTGCCGGCGCCGATTCACTCGCCGCGACCGGCGACGGCAGCCTGACCCGGGCCGGCGCGGCGGTGGGCACCGTCGCCTACATGTCCCCCGAACAGGCGCGAGGCGAAGAACTCGATGGGCGCAGCGATCTGTTCAGCTTCGGATGCGTGCTCTACGAGATGGCCACCGGGCGCGCGCCGTTCCCCGGCAACACGGGCGCGGTGATATTCAACGCCATCCTCTCTGCAACCCCAGCGGCCGCGACGCGAATGAACCCCGACCTCGCGCCAGCGTTCGATGGCGTGATCGCGAAGGCTCTGGAAAAAGATCGCAGCCTTCGTTACCAGAGTGCATCGGAGATGCGATCCGATCTGCGGCGCATCAAGCGCGACTCGGAGTCGGCGCAGGTTCCGATCTCCGCTGCTCCCGCGACACCCGTGTCACAACGTAAGCCGCGCTGGCCGATCGCAGCCGCCGTGGCTGTGTTTGCCGTCGCCGCCGCGGTCTCTGCGATTGTTTGGTGGCCGCGTAGCGTCCTGGTCCCCGCTAACGAATGGGAGCAGATCACCGACTACGCAGATTCTGTCAGCTCGCCCTCGTATTCGCCCGATGGACGCATGATCACGTTCCTGCGCGGGCCGCGCACGTTCACCACGCCCGGGCAGGTGTACGCGATGGTCCTTCCCAAAGGACCGACTCTGCAGCTCACGCACGATGAGCAGATGAAGATGGGTCCCGTCTTCAGCCCGGACGGATCATCCATCGCGTACTCGGCCGGCTTCGATACTTGGACCGTACCGGTTTCCGGTGGTGAAGCTCGCCTGTGGCTGCCCAACGCATCGAGCCTGCAATGGGCAACCGACAAAACGCTGTTGTTTTCCGAGATGACGAAGTATCCGGCCATGCGGATCACCCGCTCCGACGCCAGCCGCGCGCAGCCTCACGCGGCGTATCAGCCGGAGAACCCGACCGGCATGGCGCACCGCTCCTATCCCTCCCCGGACGGACAATGGGTGCTGGTTGCCGCGGAGATGGTGTTACAGCCGCCTTGGGTATGGTTGCCGTGCCGGCTGGTCCCGATTGATGGCAGCTCAGCAGGACAGCTAGTCGGTCC
>JBOGLI010000378.1:0-5389 GCA_050746165.1 Terriglobales bacterium
TCCACTGCTTTTCGCCGTGTTGGTCTGTGCGGCGGCGGCGGCCCCGATGCGGCCGACGCATGCGCAGCACGCCATGGTCACCAGCGTTCACCCGCTGGCCTCGCAAGCGGGCGCCGACATCATGAAAGAGGGCGGCAACGCCGTGGACGCGGCGGTCGCCACCGGGTTTGCGCTCGCGGTGGTCCATCCCGAGGCGGGCAACATCGGCGGGGGCGGGTTCATGCTGGTCCGCATGGCCGACGGCACGCTGCATTTTCTCGATTACCGCGAGAAGGCCCCGGCCTCGGCGACGGCGGACATGTATCTGGACAAGCAGGGCAATGTCATCCCCAAGATGAGCCTGGTGGGATTTAAAGCGAGCGGCGTGCCCGGCTCAGTGGCAGGAATGGTGTACGCCGAAAAGCACTGGGGGAAGCTCGGGTTGGCGAAGGTGATGGCGCCCGCGATCAAGCTGGCGAGCGACGGCTACGCCCTGACCTACGAGGACGCACGCGCCATGCATGATGCGCTGCTGGCGAAGTTCCCGGAGTCGCACCGTATCTTCCAGCGCGACGGCAACTACTATCAGGCCGGAGATATTTTCAAGCAGCCTGAACTCGCGAAGACGCTCGAACGGATCGCGCAGAGCCCCGACGATTTCTACAAGGGCGAGATGGCGAAGCAGATCGCTGCGTTCGAGGCGAAGAACGGCGGCAATATCACGGCAAAGGACCTCGCCAACTACGAGGCGAAGGAGCGGCAGCCGATTCACGGCACCTATCGCGGTCTGGATATCTACAGCGCTCCCCCGCCGTCATCGGGAGGCGTGGCGCTGGTCGAAGCGCTCAACATTCTTGACGGCTACGACCTGAAGAAGTACGGCAATCGTTCGGCGGAGGCGATGCACCTGACCATCGAAGCGTTCCGCCGCGCGTTCTACGACCGCGCCGAGTTCATGGGCGATCCCGATTTCAGCAACGTGCCCGTGGCCGAGTTGATCGACCAGAAATACGATGCGGCGTGGCGCGAAGATCTGAATCCGGACAAAGCCACGCCCAGCGCCGACCTGAAGCGTCCGGCGGTGTTCAAGCAGCTCGACCGCTATGCCGCGGAGCATCCGCAACCCTCCCATGCCGTGCGTGAAGAAAAGCAGACGACGCACTACTCGGTGGTCGATACGGATGGCGACGCAGTGTCGGTAACGACGACGCTGAACTTTGGCTTTGGATCGGGCGTCACCGTGGAAGGGCTTGGCTTTCTGCTGAACGATGAGATGGACGACTTCTCGTCGAAACCCGGAGTACCGAACGGATTTGGATTGATCCAAGGTCCGGCGAATGCGATCGGTCCAAACAAGCGGCCACTCTCGGCGATGACGCCGACGATCGTGACGACGAACGGCAAGCTACTCATGGTGCTGGGCTCGCCCGGGGGGCCGACGATTATTACGACCGTCGCGAATGTGCTGATGGGCGTGGTCGATTACGGCATGAATATCCAGGAAGCGGTGAACGCGCCGCGCTTCCACAACCAGTGGCTGCCCGATCAGACGAGCATCGAGCCGGGCATCTCGCCCGACACGATAAAGTTGTTGGACGGTATGGGGCACAAGCTGGTGCAGCGGGGCTATTGGGGCGACGCCGAATGCATCATGGTTGACCCGAAGACCGGCGAACGCCTGGGCGCGCCGGACGGAAGGAATAATGGGAAGGCGGTCGGATACTGAAAATTAAGAATTAAGATTTAAGAATGAAGAATGAAAGAAGGCACCATTGAGATTTTGTCTTCATTCTTCATTCTGACTTCTTCATTCTTAGTTTCCTGGCGGGTGATCGATGTTGAAAGCGATGTCCACCTTCGCGCTGGTTCGTGAGCGCCTGCATCCGGGGCTGCTGGATGGATTGGCGCGCGCGGGCGCCGAGGCGATCGAGATCTTCGCCTTTCGCGGCCACTTCGATTATGCCAATCGCCGCCAGCACGTGGTCGAGATCGCCAACTGGTTCAAGACCTCGGGCGTCACGCTCCATTCGGTGCACTCACCCATCTATAGCAGCTACGAATGGTCGCGCCGCGGGATGGAGCCGCTCAACATCGCTGACCAGGAGCGCAAGGGCCGCATCGAGGCCATGGATGAAATTAAGCGCGCCATCGAAATCGCCGAGCACGTGCCGTTTCGGTTCCTGGTCCAGCACGTTGGGGTAGGGAACGAATCGTTTGACGAGAAGAAGTTCGATGCCGCCATGAGCAGCATCGAACACCTGCGGGCGTTCGCGAAGCCGCTCGGCGTGCGGCTGCTGCTGGAGAACATTCCCAACGAGCTTTCCACGCCTGACCGGTTGCTGGAGTTGCTTCACGTTGCCCACTTCGACGACGTGGGAATATGTTTCGACCTCGGCCACGCACACATCATGAGCAACATTGCGGCGGAGTTCGAAACCTTGAAGTCGCAGATCTGGTCCACGCACGTGCACGATAACCAGGGCCAGCAGGATTCACACCTCTGGCCGGGCGAGGGAAACATCGACTGGAAGCACGCGATGGAGATGCTGCGCTCGGCGCCCAATACGCCGCCCCTCCTGTTGGAGATCGAGGGCGAGAACAAGACCATGCAGCGGATCGAGCACGGAATGGGCGAGGCGTATCGCAAACTCGAAGGTGCCTAGACATTCCTGTCTCTCAGTTCGTCAGTACTTCAGTAGGTCAGTACCTACAACCGGCGGATTGAGTTACTGATGTACTGATGTACTGACATACTGACGAACTTTCTATGACTGAAGAACAGAAATCCGGTGCGCCCGTTGTCCGCATCGCCGGGATCGGCGCGCATGAGGGGCAGACCGTCGAAATCCGCGGTTGGCTCTACAACCTGCGCGAGAGCGGTAAGCTGCTCTTCCCGCAAATTCGCGATGGAAGCGGCGTCATTCAGGGCGTGTGCCCGAAGAACCATGCGCCCGAGGCTTTTGAAAAGCTGAAGGGCCTGACGCAGGAATCGAGCCTGATCGTGCGCGGCAACGTAAGGGCTGACAAGCGCGCGCCCGGCGGATACGAGCTCGATGTGAGCGACGTCGAGATCGTGCAGAAGGTGCCGGAGTCGGATCCGTATCCGATTTCGCTGAAGGAACACGGCGTCGAATTCCTGATGGAGCACCGGCATCTTTGGGTGCGGTCGCCGCGGCAGGCGGCGATCCTGCGCGTGCGCGCGGAGATCGTGCGCGCGGTGCGAAATTTCCTCGACGACCGCGGCTTCACGCTGACCGATCCGCCCATCCTCACGCCGGCCGCGTGCGAGGGCACGACCACGCTGTTTCCAGTCGATTACTTCGACGAGCAGGCTTTTCTCACGCAATCGGGCCAGCTCTACATCGAGGCGACGGCGATGGCGTTGGGCAAGGTGTATTCGTTCGGGCCGACCTTCCGGGCGGAGAAGTCGAAGACGCGCCGCCACCTCACCGAGTTCTGGATGGTCGAACCGGAGGTCGCCTACGCCGGCCTCGACGACATCATGAAGCTGGCGGAGGAGTTCATCACCCACATCGTGAAGAGCGTCCTCGAACACCGCCGCAAGGACCTGGAGACGATCGGGCGCGACGTTGCCAAACTGGAAAAGATCGACACGCCGTTTCCGCGCATCAGCTACGACGAAGCGGTCGAGAGGCTGCAGAAGGGTTTCGAGGATGGGAAGCTGGAGACGAAGTTCGAGTGGGGCGGTGACCTCGGTTCGCCCGACGAGACGTTCCTCTCCGCGCAATTTGAGCGTCCGCTATTGGTGCATCGCTACCCGGCGGCGGTGAAGGCGTTCTACATGGAGCCCGATCCGCAGCGTCCTGACCTGGCGCTGTGCGTGGACGTGCTCGCGCCCGAAGGCTACGGCGAGATCATCGGCGGCTCGCAGCGCATGGCGTCGTACGAACTATTGCTGCAGCGCATTCACGAGCACGGACTGCCGGAAGAGGCGTTCAAGTGGTACCTGGACTTGCGCAAGTACGGCGGCGTTCCGCATGCCGGGTTCGGCATGGGGATCGAGCGCGCCGTGGCGTGGATCTGCGGACTGGAGCACGTGCGGGAGACGATACCGTTCGCGAGGACGCTGAATCGAATTTATCCGTAGTTGGATTCGAGGAATCGAAGTAATTGCGGAATTGCAGAATTTCAAATTGCGGAATTGCGAAATGCGTAGGGTGTGAGTTCAATTCCGCAATCACAGCAACCAGCAACTCTTATGGCAGAGAATCCGCAAGTCGAAACGCAGCCACCGGCGTCGCCCATCGTGGCGCGCGGTGCGGCGGGCAAGAAGATCCGCCTGATCGGCGTCCCGCTCGATCTGGGCCAGACGCGGCGCGGCGTGGACATGGGGCCATCGGCGGTGCGCGTGGCCGGTCTGGAAGCGAGATTGGAAGCACTCGGCCATACCGTGGAGGATGCCGGCAACGTCGGTGTCGCGATCGCCGAAACCAAAGCACACGGGCATCCGCGCGCGCGTTACCTGAAGGAAATCACGCAGACGTGCACCAAGGCCGGCGACCAGGTGCTGAAGGCGTTGGAGACCGGGAAGGTCCCGCTCGTCGTCGGCGGAGACCACTCGGTGGCAGCGGGGACGGTGAGCGGCGTCTCGGAATTCTATCGACGCAAGAACGAGTGCGTGGGGCTGATCTGGATCGACGCGCACTCCGACATCAACACGCCCGACAGTTCTCCCAGCGGCAACGTCCACGGCATGCCGCTGGCGGCAATCATGGGACTGTGGCCGAGCGAGTTGGCGAATATTTACGGATACACGCCCAAGGTCCGCGCCGAAAATTGCGTGCTGGTCGGCGTGCGCGACATCGACACGACGGAGCGCGAGAACATCCGCAAGGCGGGCATTGAAGTCTTCACCATGCGCGACATCGACGAGCGTGGCATGCGTTCGGTGATCGAAGAGGCGTTGCGCATGGCCGGACGCGGCACCGCCGGATATCACGTCTCGCTCGACATGGATTGGATTGACCCGGAGGACGCGCCCGGCGTCGGCACGCCCGTTCGTGGCGGCGCCACGTACCGCGAGGCGCACCTGGCCATGGAGATCATCGCCGACCACGGGCGCATGGTGAGCTTCGAGATCGTTGAGGTGAACCCGGTGATCGACGAGCATAATCGCACGGCGGATCTGGCGGTGGAGCTGATTTCGTCAGCGTTTGGCAAGAAGATTTTGTAATGAAGCGAGCGTGATACCCTGAACCTGATGGCAACGACAGCGCACAAACCCTTACCTCGCGGCGAGTTGATGACCGCCGAGCAGCGCAAAGAGGTGGAAGAATTCCGCAAGGCAGCTAGAGCTTTCGCAAAGAAAGCCACACGCTCCCGCAAAGCCGCGCTCCAGTCTCTTATCGATGCCGGTATTTTCACGCCAAAGGGCAACCCGCGTAAATTC
>JBOGLI010000379.1:0-9374 GCA_050746165.1 Terriglobales bacterium
GAACAGAACACGGCCCACGTCGGTGACGTCGTGCGCATCGAGGAGACCCGCCCGCTGTCGGCGCTGAAGCGGTGGCGGCTGATCGAGATCGTGCGCAAGGCGGCGCTGGTCGGGCCGGAAGCGGAAGCTGCCGACAAGTCGCAGCAGAACGCGTAAGAGGGAGAAAGTCATGGCAGTCCAGATGCGAACCATGCTCGAAGTCGCCGATAACTCCGGCGCACGCAAGCTGCAGATGATCCTCCCGCTCGGCGGCCACACCGGTCTTGTTGCCGGACTGGGCGACGTGATCACGGCCGCGGTGAAAGAAGCCTCGCCCGACGGGACGGCCAAGAAGGGCACGGTGGTCAAGGCGGTGATCGTGCGCACGCGCAAGGAGCACCGGCGCCGCGACGGTACCTACATCCGCTTCGACCAGAATGCGGCGGTGCTGATCAACGACGCGCACGAGCCGGTGGGCACGCGCGTGTTTGGGCCGGTCGCACGCGAATTGCGCGAGAAGCAGTTTATGAAGATCGTTTCGCTCGCGCCGGAAGTTCTGTAGAGGCGTTCGGCCGTCGGCTGTCGGCGGTCGGGTAAAGCGCGGAAGAGTTTGAACGGGTCCTGCGGGACACAAAGATTGCTTGAGGTTCGGGCCCGAGAGCCGAGAGCCGAAAGCCGAGAGCCGAACATGCAGAGAGTACACGTAGATATCCGACATAACGACCAGGTGAAAATCATCGCCGGTCGCGACAAGGGCAAGCAGGGACGCGTGCTGCGCGTTTTCCCCGTCGAGGGAAAAGTTCTGGTCGAACACGTCTCGATGGTGAAGAAGCACGTTCGCCCCAATCCGCAGCGCAATATCAAGGGCGGCATCGCCGAGCAGGAAAGCCCGATTGCGATCTCCAACGTGATGCTGGTCTGCGGACAATGCGGGCCGGTCCGCGTCGGGCACGACGTGCGCGGCGAACGCAAGGTGCGCGTCTGCAAGAAGTGCGGGACGACGCTGGACAAATAATCGGGTCATCGGGTGATCCGGTCATCGGGTCATTGGAAACCCAATTGAGTGCCCTACGAACCGGAGGGTTTAGCTAAAAGCCAAAAGCTAATAGCTGAGAGCCGGCCGAAACCGTAGGAGAGAGCTGAGCAGAGAGCAATGGCAGACGAGAAACAGAAGAAACCGCAACAGCAGCCGAAGGCGGGCAAGGGCGACGCCAAGGCGAAGGGCAAGGACAAGGGCGCTGCGGTCGAAGCGGCGGCGGAAACCGGCAAGCCGTCACGGCCGAAAGCGTCGAGCCGCGCGACGGCACGGCTGCGCGATCGTTTCGAGAAGGAAGTCCGGCCCGCGCTGATGAAGGAATTCGAGCTCAAGAACCCCATGGCCGTACCCACCTTGCAGAAGGTTGTGGTCAACATGGGTGTGGGCGAGGCGACGCAGAACGCCAAGCTGATCGATCCCGCCGCCAGCGAATTGGGACAGATCACGGGCCAGAAGCCGGTGGTCACCAAGGCGAAGAAATCGATCGCGGCGTTCAAAGTCCGCGAGGGCATGCCGATCGGCGTGATGGTCACGCTGCGCGGCGACCGTATGTACGAATTCCTCGACCGGCTGATCAACGTGGCGCTGCCGCGCGTGCGCGATTTTCGCGGCGTGTCGACGAAGTCGTTCGACGGCCGCGGCAATTACACGCTCGGCCTGCGCGACCAGTTGATTTTCCCCGAGATCGATTATTCGAAGATCGATAAGCAGAAGGGCATGAACGTCACCATCGTGACCACCGCCGAGAGCGATGACCAGGCGCGCGCGCTGCTGCGCGGGCTGGGCATGCCGTTCCGAGCGTAGTTGTCAGTTGCTGGTTGCCAGTTGCTAGTTGAAGAGAAAATTTTGAAACGACGTTAGCTAAGGGCTAACAGCTAAAGGCTAAAAGCTAAATGGCTACAACCGCAAAACGAGTGAAGGACGGCACGGAGAGCAAGACCAAGCCGCAGAACGTAAGGAAACCGAAGTTCTCGTCGCGCAAGCACAACCGCTGCAAGCTGTGCGGACGCCCGCGCGGGTACTTGCGCAAGTTCGGCCTCTGCCGCCTGTGTTTCCGCGGGCTCGCCCTGCGTGGCGAGATTCCCGGCGTTTCGAAGTCGTCCTGGTAATCGTTGTTGGTTATTAGTTGTTGGTTGTTGGTTACCAAGAACCAATGACCAAGCACCAACAACAAGGTTTTTGAATTGCCGCTGGTTCTCCATCCCCGATGGAGCGAACGGGCAAAGGAGAAGGAACGAATGAGTTTGACCGATCCGGTCGCAGATTTTCTTACTCGCGTACGCAATGCGATCCGTGCGCGCCATCCGAAGGTGGACGTGCCCGCTTCCAAGCTGAAGCTGGAGCTGGCCCGCATCCTGAAGGAAGAAGGCTACATTTCCAACTTCAAGGCCACCGAAGAGGATGGACACAAGATCCTGCGGATGTACTTGAAGTACGGCGCCAACAACGAGGCGGCCATGTCGAAGCTGGAGCGTATCTCCAAGCCGGGCTGCCGCGTCTACGTCGGACGCAACGAGATTCCGCGCGTGCTGGGCGGCATGGGGATCAACATCCTCACCACCCCGCGCGGTGTCATGACCGGCCGCGAAGCCCGCAAGCAGGGCGTCGGCGGCGAAGTATTGTGCGAAATCTGGTAAAGCAGTTCGTCAGTATGTCAGTACATCAGTAGTTTGCGTTCCAACGTACTGACCAACTGAAATACTGACTGACTATTAGCTGGAAGCCGGCCCTCCAATGAGAGCGCCGTGAGCAGACTGCGAGAGAGAGAGTTATGTCGAGAATTGGTAAAAAACCGATCCCCCTTCCGAAAGACGTGAAGGTGCAAGTGGAAGGCAATGTGGTCCGGGTGCAAGGCCCCAAGGGCACCGTGCAAAAGCACATGCCCGCCGGAGTGAAGTTCGAGCAGAAGGATGGACACTTGCACGCGGTGCGCGAGAACGATACGTATGCCGCCAATCACGGCCTCGCTCGCGCGCTGGTCAATAACGCTGTCGAAGGCGTCACCAAGGGCTGGAACCGCGAACTGGAAATCGTCGGCATCGGCTACCGCGCCGAACTAAAGGGTAAGGGCGTCGTCGTCTTCAGCCTGGGTTTCTCGCACCCGATCGAGTACCCGCTGCCCGAGGGCATCACGGCGGCCGTCGATCCCAAGCTGACGCGCCTGACCGTCAGCGGCATCGACCGGCAGAAGGTCGGACAAGTTGCGGCCGAAATGCGTTCGCTGCGTCCGCCCGACCCGTACAAGAACAAGGGTGTGCGCTACTTCGGCGAGAAGTTGAAGAAGAAGGTCGGAAAGACCGGAGCGAAGTAATTGTGGATTGCGGAATTGCGGAATCGGCGAATTGCGGAATTGAAAATTAAAACGGTTTTCAATTCCGCAATTTGAAATTTGTAAATTCCGCAATTGCAAGAATCAGGCATGACGGCGGTCAGTCCGCGGTGCTACCCGGTAAAGGAATCCGGGGTAAAGGACAGCAGATGATTACGAAGACTTCGAAGAACGAGATCCGCCAGCGGGTGCACGACCGCATCCGCAAGAAGATGCTCGGCACGCCCGAGCGTCCGCGCCTGAACGTATATCGGTCGCTCAATCACATCTACGTGCAGATCATCGACGATTTGAACGGGCGCACGCTGGTATCGGCGACCACCAATGCCGGCAAGAAGGGCGGCGGCAAAACTGGCGGCAATGTCGCTTCCGCGAAGGACGTCGGCAAGCAGGTGGCTGAGGCCGCGAAATCGAAGGGAATTACCAAGGTCGTATTCGACCGTGGCGGGTACATCTATCACGGCCGCATCAAGGCGTTGGCCGACGCCGCCCGTGCCGCGGGACTGCAATTCTAGGAACTTTGACCGTCGACCCGAGCGCGTCGACCAAGAGAGAATGGGAATGGCAACTGCAACCGTAAAGAAAAAGCTCGACGCCGGTAACTTCCAACTCAAGGACCAGGTCGTCGCCATCAACCGCGTCACCAAGGTCGTCAAGGGCGGCAAGAACCTTTCGTTCGCGGCGCTGGTCGTCGTCGGTGATCCCGGCGCGGCGGTCGTGGGCTACGGCTCGGGCAAAGCCAAGGAAGTGCCGCAGGCGATCCGCAAGGGGATCGAGTCGGCCAAAAAGAACCTGGTGCGCGTGAACCTCACCCACACCACCATCCCGCACACCGTGCTCGGACGCTTCGGCTCCGGCATGGTGCTGCTCAAGCCGGCGCCGGAAGGCACCGGGGTGATCGCGGGCGGCGCGGTGCGCGCGGTCATGACCTCGGCCGGCGTGCAGAACGTGCTGACCAAGTCCATCGGCACCACCAACCCGCACAACGTCATCAAGGCGACCTTCGACGCCCTCATCAAGCTGCGCGACCGCCAGGAAGTGGCGTCGTCCCGCGGCAAGCAGGCGCAGGAGCTCTAATCATGGCCGAGAAGAAAAAGACAGGCACGGTAAAGCTGAAGTGGGTGCGCTCGGCAATCGCCGCGCCGGTAAAACACAAGAAGGTCATCCGGGGACTCGGGTTCACCCGTCTGAACCAGGTGATCGAGCGCGAGAACACGCCCTCCATCCTGGGACAGGTGAAGAAGGTCCCGCATTTGGTGAAAGTGGTGGAGTAAGTATTTCAGTTCGTCAGTATTTCAGTAGGGCCGCTTCGAGTGTTTCCACTGAATTACTGACGTACTGACCAACGAGCTGAGCAGTATTTCAGTTTCTTGGTATTTCAGTACGGCAACTTCGAGCTTTGATACTGAACTACTGACATACTGAGTAACTCCGGCAGCTGAGAGCTAATATGCCTACCAATTTATCGAACCTCCGCCGCCCCAAGGGCGCGAACGAAAACAAGAAGCGCGTCGGGCGCGGTATGGGCTCGGGCATGGGCAAGACGTCCACCCGCGGCCACAAGGGCCAGGGCTCGCGCTCCGGCTCGCGCCAGAAGCGCGGTTTTGAAGGCGGCCAGATGCCGTTGCACCGCCGCCTGCCCAAGCGCGGTTTCACCAATATTTTCCGCACCGATTACGCGGTGGTGAACCTGTCGTCGCTGGCCGAACTGGGCCAGACCGACATCACGCCCGAGTCGCTGCGCCAGGCCGGCCTAGTCAATGGCCGCAACAAGCTGGTGAAGGTCCTCGGTGACGGCGACTTGAAAGGCGCGATCAACGTGCGCGCGCACAAGTTTTCGAAATCGGCGCAGGAGAAGATCGCCGCCGCCGGAGGGAAAACCGAGGTCATCGAAATCAAGGTCGCCCCGGTGAAGAACCGTTTCGTCGATGCCCGCGTGCAGAAACGCGCCGCGAAGAAGTAGTAATTAGGAGTTAGTTAGCTGTTGGCCGCTGACGACCGGCGACCGGCGACTGGTTTTTTATGCTGGAAAAACTCGCAAACGTATTTCGCGTTCCAGATCTGCGCAGGCGCATCCTCTTTACCCTGGGTCTGCTCGCCGTCTATCGTCTCGGCGGGCACATTCCCACGCCCGGGATCAACGCCGACCTGCTGCAGCAGTTCTTTCAACAGAACCAGGGAACGTTCCTCGGCTTCGTCGACCTGTTCAGCGGCGGACAATTGCGCCGCTTGACCATCTTCGCTCTCGGCATCATGCCGTACATCACGGCATCGATCATCCTGCAGTTGCTTACCGTCGTGTATGAACCTCTGGCGAAACTGCAGAAGGAAGGCGAGCTCGGGCGCAAGAAGATCACCGAGTGGACGCGCTACCTGACCCTGATCCTCAGCGCGCTGCAATCGTTCGGCATCGCCTTGACGCTGGAGCGCTCCTCGATCAACGGCGGCACAGCTTACGTCACCAACCCCGGATGGAGCTTCATCGTCATGACGGTGCTCACCCTGACCACGGGCAGCGTCTTCATCATGTGGCTTGGCGAGCAGATCACAGAGCGCGGCGTCTGCAACGGCATGTCGCTGCTCATCTTCGCCGGCATCGTTGTCGGCCTGCCGCGCGGCGTCGTCGACCTCATCGACAAGGCCCGCAACCAGGCGTGGGGCAGCTTCACCATGCCCGCCATGATTCTCATGGTTGTCCTGATGGTGGCGGTGGTCGCCTTCATCGTCTTCATGGAACGCGCCGAACGGCGTATCCCGGTGCAGTACGCCAAGCGCGTCATTGGCCGCAAGATCATGGGTGGCGGTTCCACCCACCTTCCGCTGAAGGTGAACTCCGGCGGTGTTATGCCGGTGATTTTCGCCTCTTCGCTGCTGACCTTGCCGCAGACCGCGGGCTGGGCGCTGAAGGACAACCGTTATTTCGGGCCGCTGCTGACCATGCTCGGCTGGGGCGAGCCGCTCTACACGCTGCTCTACGCCGTCGGCATCATTTTCTTCGCCTACTTCTACGTCAGCATCGTTTTCAACCCGAACGAAGTTGCCGACAACATGCGCAAGTACGGCGGCTTCATTCCAGGCATCCGGCCAGGCAAACGCACGGCCGACACGATTAATGAGATCCTGACGCGCATCACCTTCGTTGGCGCGCTCTACCTGATCGTAATTTCGTTCATCCCGGAGTGGATGATCGCCGGCATTCACTTGAACCACTTGCCCGGTATCGCCGGACGCTTCTTCGAGAGATTCCCGACGTGGTTCACTAACGGCTTGGGCGTGACCTTCTACTTCGGTGGCACATCGCTGCTGATCGTCGTCGGCGTCGCCATGGACACGGTGCAGCAGGTGGAGGCGCAGTTAATCATGCGCCATTACGAAGGCTTTACCTCGAAATCCGGCCGCATTCGCGGACGGCGTTCGTGGGTGTAGTGGTTCTTGGTTTTTGGTAGTTGGTAGTTGGTCACCAACAACCAATCACCAATAACCAACAACGATGTACGAGCATCACTGCTTATTAGGGTTCGTTCGTGATATAAGGCGTCGCTGCGGTCAAAGGGACTTCGGCGGTGCAATCTTGAGACTGAGGTCCCCGAAATGCGGGACTCCGAAAAGCGGCAGTCCCGAGGGCCACGCAGTTGCCCAACACGGGCAGGAGGCGTGTGCATGGATGGGGCGTCAGCGGCTGTTGATCCGAAAATGGCAATCGTTGGGCCGGTGATCTTGCTGGGAGCGCCGGGAGCCGGCAAGGGCACCCAGGCCAAGAAGATTGTCGAACACTATGGCATCCCCCAGATTTCCACGGGGGACCTGCTCCGCGACCATGTCCGGCGGGGCACGGCACTGGGCCTGCAGGCCAAGGCGGTCATCGAACACGGGCAGTTGGTGTCCGATCAGATCGTCTGCGACATGGTGGCGGAACGGCTTTGCCAGCCGGACTGCGTGCGCGGTTTCATCCTCGACGGGTTTCCGCGCACGGTCGCACAGGCAAGGTGGCTGGATAACTGGCTCACCTCTCAGCTCTTTGAAAAATCGGGGGTTAACAACCCAGCTCCGCTTGTGATCAACCTCGCGGTAGGGTACAATTTACTCTTGCAGCGGCTTACGGGCCGCCGCTCTTGTCCCACCTGCGGGCGGATTTACAATATTTACTTCACGCCTCCCCGTGTAGCGGACCTGTGCGACTCTGACGGCGCCAGGCTCATTACCCGCCGCGATGATTGCGAGGAAGTAATCTCCGAGCGTCTGAAGGAGTACGAAGAGCAGACGCTGCCCTTGATCGGGTATTACCGAAACAAGGGCCAGTTGCGCGAAGTGAACGCCGGCGAGAGCGTGGACGAGATTAGCGCGGAGGCGCTGAAGCTGATCGATGGCCATCGTTTGTAAATCGCCTGCTGAGCTGGAAAAAATGCGGCGCAGCGGGCGGATCGTCCGCCAGGTGCTCGATTCGGTCCGGACCTTGGTCCGCCCGGGCGTCACCACGATGGACCTGGAAGAGGCTGCCGAGAAGCAGATCCGGGACTTGGGCGCCAAGCCCGCCTTCAAGGGGTATTACGACTATCCCTGCGTGCTGTGCACATCGGTGAACCAGGAGATCGTGCACGGCATTCCCTCGCGCAAGCGGGTGCTGAAGAACGGCGATATCGTCTCCATCGACTGCGGCGTTGTGCTCGACGGCTACTACGGCGACGCTGCCATTACGGTACCGGTGGGCGACAAAGTCGAAGCGAATCTGGCCAAGCTGCTCGAGATTACGGAGAAGTCGCTGTACCGGGGCATCGAGGCGGCGCGTATCGGCAATACCGTGGGCGATGTCGGCGCGGCGGTGCAGGAATTGGTCGAGGCCAACGGGTTCAGCGTGGTCCGCGAATTCGTCGGACACGGCATCGGGACGCGGTTGCACGAAGACCCGCAGGTCCCGAACTACGGCGTCCGCGGGCACGGAGCGCGGTTGCGCGAGGGCATGGTGATCGCCATCGAGCCGATGGTGAATGCCGGCAACCCCGGCGCCAGGGTCCTCGACGACAAGTGGACCGCCGTGACCGAAGACGGCAGTTACAGCGCGCACTTCGAGCATTGCGTCGCGGTCACCGCCGATGGGCCGATGATTTTGACGCAGTAGCGCAAAAAGATAGCGCGCCAAGCGCGCGAAAGAACGTAGCCCCCGGCGTAAGCCGGGGGATGACAGAACGATAAAATTTCCGAGCCCCTTCAGGGGCGACAGAATGATCCGAGGGCGCAAGCCCGAGGCGCTAAACGCAAGGAGTGCATGTCAAAAGAGGACGCGATTGAAGTCATGGCGGTGGTCATCGAACCGCTGCCCAATGCCCTGTTCAAGGTGGAACTGGAAAACAAGCACCAGGTTCTCGCGCATGTTTCGGGCAAGATGCGCAAGAACTTCATTCGCATCCTGCCCGGTGATCGCGTCGCGGTGGAACTTTCCCCCTACGACCTGACCCGGGGACGAATCGTTTACCGCTATAAATAGCGGATCGGGATTTGCTGATTTGAAATTTCAAATTTTCAAATTGCAAATTTCAAATCAGAAGGTACGGGGATCATGAAGGTAAGAGCATCGGTCAAGAAAATTTGCGATAAGTGCAAGGTCATCCACCGCAAGGGCGTGGTGCGGGTGATTTGCCAAAACTCGAAACATAAACAGCGGCAGGGATAGCAGAGGACAAATATGGCTCGTATTGCAGGCGTTGACCTTCCCCGGAACAAGCGGACGAATGTCGCGCTCACCTACATCTATGGCATCGGCACTTCGCGTTCGGCGCGCATTCTGGACCAGGCCAACGTGGATCCCATGAAGAAGATCCAGGACCTGAGCGAAGAGGAAGTCAACCGCGTCCGGCAGGTCATTGAAGCGGAAGGCTTGGTCGAAGGCGATCTGCGCAAGGAAGTTTCGATGAACATTAAGCGGCTCATCGAAATCGGCTCCTACCGTGGATACCGGCACCGCCGCAATCTGCCCGTCCGCGGACAGCGCACCCACACCAATGCCCGTACCCGCAAGGGCCCGCGCAAGGGAAC
>JBOGLI010000380.1:0-3553 GCA_050746165.1 Terriglobales bacterium
GCGCTGGCGTCGGTGGCGGCGGAGGTCGCGCCCACGGCGATACTGCGCTCCGGCGGGAGAATGGTGGGCGTGGAGGCGCGCTGCTTGGAAGCCTCTTCCAGTTCCAGGTTGCGCATCTCCGTCTCAAGCTGCGCCTTGAACTCGTTGCTGGCGCGCTTGAACTCGGCCATGAACTTTCCCAGCTGCCGTCCCACCTCGGGCAGTTTCTTCGGCCCGAAAATCAGCAGGGCCAGAAGAAAGATGAAGATCATTTCGGGGAAGCCGAGGTTCATGACTCAATCATAATGTGGTTCTTGCCCGGCAGCAACGGCGGGACCGCCAAAAATCGGCTTAGGGCACAAGGCACATGGCGCCTGGCCCATGGACTTCCGCATAATCCTCCGTTCCACCCACCTGCCATGTCGGCGATGACCGTGAGCCATGCTCCCTGCGCCCTGAGCCATGCGCCATGCGCCAAGTGCCTTGTGCCACTCCAGAAACTTTACGCACCCCGCGCTTCTCTGGCGCATCCTAAGTAGGAGCGGGCTGGGGTTCCGGCCGGCTGGCGGGCGAAGGGCGGATTTCAGGAACTTTCCGCTTCCATTCCCGTTATACTAGCTGTATCAGGTGAGGAACTTGCCCGAACAACCCGCCTCGCCAAGGAATTCGCACACAATGCATCGTGGTACCCGCCGTTCTCTCCTCACCGTCATATTTGTGGTCCTCGTGTTTGGCTGCCTCGGCGCTCTCTTCGGACAGCGCATCGGAACGGGCGCGCAGGACTCCGACAGTGATGTCCGCGACAACCTGCGGCAGTTTACCCAGGTGTACGACATCGTCGAGCAGAACTATGCCGAGCCGGTCAGCGCCGATAAGGCCATTTACAACGGCGCCATCCCCGGCATGTTGCGGGTGCTCGATCCGCACTCGAACTTCTTCGATCCCAAGCAGTACGCGCTCCTCCGCGAGGACCAGCGCGGCAAGTATTACGGCGTGGGCATGCAGGTGGGACCGCGTAACGGCAAGGTGATCGTCATCCTGCCCTTCCCCGGCACGCCGGCGTATAAGGCCGGCCTGCACCCCGGTGACGTCATTGTCGCCGTGGACGGCAAGCCCACCGACAACATGGACACCACCGCGGTGGCCGACCTGCTGAAAGGACCCAAAGGCACGCAGGTGCGCATCACGATCGTGCGCGAGGGCGCGGCCAAGCCGATGGAGTTCGTCGTCAATCGCGACGAGATTCCGCGCTACTCCGTGGACGTTCACTTCCTGATTCGCCCGGGCATCGGCTACATCCACGTCACCCAGTTCCAGGAGACCACCGACCAGGAGATGCAGGCGGCGCTGGATTCTTTCGGCGACATCAAGGGCTTGATCCTCGATCTGCGCGGCAACCCCGGCGGACTGCTAACGGAAGCCGTCGGTATGGGTGACAAATTCCTGCCCAAGGGCGCCGTCATCGTTTCGCACCACGGCCGCTCCAGCCCGGAGAAGGTTTATCGCGCCCCTCATGGTAACGGCGGCCGCAACTACCCGATCGTCGTTTTGGTGAACAAAGGCACCGCTTCGGCGGCGGAAATCGTCAGCGGAGCGATCCAGGACCACGATCGCGGCCTGATTGCCGGCGAGACCACCTTCGGCAAGGGCCTGGTGCAGACGGTTTATCCGCTCTCCGACAACACCGGACTGGCGCTGACCACGGCGAAGTACTACACGCCCAGCGGCCGCCTCATCCAGCGTAACTACGAGGGCGTTTCCCTCTACGACTACTACTACAACCACGACGGGGCCGACCAGGCGCCCAACCGCGAAGTCAAGATGACCGACAGCGGGCGCACCGTCTATGGCGGCGGCGGTATCACCCCCGACGTCAAGGTCCCCACGCCGAAGACGAACCACTTCGAGGACACGCTGCTCCAGCACTACGCGTTCTTCAACTTCGCCAAGCACTACCTCATCGACCACCATCCAGCGAAGAACTTCGAAGTCGATGAGAACGTGATGAACGATTTCCGCAAGTTCCTCACCGACCAGAAAATCACCTACACCGAAGCCGATCTCAACCCGGTGATGGACTGGGTCAAGGCGCAGATCAAGAGCGAGATTTTCATCGATGCCTTCGGGCAGGACCTCGGCATGCAGGTGCGCACCGACGCCGATCCACAGGTGCAGAAGGCGCTGGAACTTCTGCCGGAAGCCAAGCAGTTGGCCGACAACGCGCGGCGCATCATCGCGGAGCGCAACAACGCGCGCGCCGCGGCGACAAACCAGTAGGGCTTAGGGCGCGTGGCTCTGGGCGCATGGCTCTGGACGCAGCGCGAAAGAAACAAGGCGTACGGGAAGTTTTTCCGCACGCCTTTTCTATTTCGCTATTCATGCTCTGCGCCATCTGCCCTGAGCCTTACGACATGAGCCATTTGCCCTGAGCCCTGCGCCGGTTTTCAGCTTGCCTGCGCCGCCCTTGCAGGTAGATGTTTCGTCACTTGTGGCGGAACACCGAGGCAGCGGCCGACCGTACCCAGGACTTCCTCCTGGTCCCACTTACATACGACTCCGGCGGCGCCGAGGTGGGCGATGAACTGCTCGGCGAATGGATGACGCGGGCGAGTGTGCATCACGATGACCGGAACCTCCACCCCTTCGCGGGCGAGCACGCGCAGCACCCGCTCGCAATTCAGCTCCGGCGGGTGATCTCCGACCAGCAGCAGGTGAAAACGGCCGTCCGCCAACACATCGAGACCTTCCGGCAGGTCCCAGGCCGTCTCTGTTTCATACCCGGCTTGTTCCAGGGCGCGTTCCAGTTCGATCAACACCTTCTCGTCGTTGTCCACGATCAGAATGCGGTTGCGCATGTTGGCCTCCGGACTCCGAGCTCCAGCGATCCGTAGCACCGGCATCTGCCGGTCACGCAGAAACTCGGATTCGCACGCATCAAGAATGTTTGGAATTGGCGGCGTCACCAGGCAGGAGACGCACAGGTTCGCTGTTGGCAGGCAGGAAAGGCAGTCCGCGCGGAATGTAATGCGCGATGCCACCAGGTGCTCCAGGACTCGGTCGGAACCCGGCCGTTACAGCTTTAGCTTACTCCGCCGCCATCAATTGCAACAGTGTTCCGAACGCCGCGCCAGACGCGGGATTCCCAAATCGGGCTTCAGGCGTTGGGCTCTGGGCTTTGGGCATTGGACCTCCAAGACCTAATTCCCAACGCCCAAAGCCCGAAGCCTTATTCCTTGTACCTGCTGCCCGTTGGTGCTACGATTCGCGCCCATGCCAGCAGCCCAGCCGGACAAGCGCGGTAAGCGTCGCGTCAAGAGCCGAGTGCGCGCGACCGTCAGGAGCGCATCGCGCAATATCCTGGCCGAGACTCGCGACATCAGCGCCGGCGGTTGTTTCCTCTATGCCGATGAAGCGTTTCCCGTCGGCTCCGAAATCCAGATCGTGCTCATGCTCCCGCGCGAGTTGGGACTGGTCACCGACCGCATGGTTTGCTGCCACGCGACCGTGCTGCGCGTCGAGCAACCGAACGCGGAAGGCAAGAAGGGCATCGCTGCCGTCATCGATCGCTTTGCGC
>JBOGLI010000381.1:0-1243 GCA_050746165.1 Terriglobales bacterium
CTTCAGGACGCCCAGGTAGGCGCTCCACGGCCCGACTGCTTCCCTGTACTGGTGCGCCATGATCCGCGAGAGCTGGTGCAAATGGGTCAGGTCGTGCGTGACCCAGGTTGCGAGCAGCTGCCCGAGCGTCACGCTTCCCAGCGCCGGATGCCTGCCGCGGCGCTCGAAGTCTAGAGCTTGAAGATTCATGGCGCGGAGTTCGGCAAGCTTTTCGCCTCGAAGCCGTGCGAAATCGTCCAGTAGCATCGGCAGCGTCTTGCCTTCGACAGCCCGCGCATGACCTTCGCGGTCGAATGGCTCGAACGGCCGAGATTCGCCGTGGTCGAGAATCATGCGGGCGCGCGGTATCCAGTCGGTGTGATCGCCGTGAATAAGGTGGCCAACCACGTCGAACGCGCTCCACGTTCCGTCTCCTTCATTGCGCGACGTCCAAACCTCTGGCTGGTCGCGCAGGAGTGCGTCAAGCACTCGCGGCGTGCGTTCGAGGAGAGCAATCGCCTCTTCAAGGTCGAAGTTCATCGGAAAAGTATTGGATGGAAGCGGGAGTAGCTACGATGCAGCGATCCTAATTGGCTGATTTCGATTGCCTGACGGCCTTGTGCACGGAGAGGAGTTCCGTCAGCACCGGGCGAAACCATTTCAGGTCGAGAGCGTTGGCGCCATCCGATTTTGCCTCGGCGGGATTGTCGTGCACTTCCATGAAGACGCCGTCCACGCCTGCTGCCACCGCCGCCCGCGCGAGGATCGGGATGAACTCGGGCTGTCCGCCGGATTGCGCGCCCGCCGATGGCAACTGGACGGAGTGCGTCGCGTCGAAGACTACCGGCGCGAACTCGCGCATGATCGCCAGCGAGCGCATATCGACTACCAGGTTGTTGTACCCGAAGCTCGAACCGCGCTCGGTAAGAATGACCTTGTCGTTGCCGCATTCGCGGACTTTGTTGACTGCGTGCCGCATGTCCAACGGGGCGACGAACTGCCCCTTCTTGATGTTGACTACTTTGCCCGATTTTGCGGCGGCGACCAGCAGATCGGTCTGGCGGCAGAGGAACGCCGGAATCTGCACGACATCGACCGATTCGGCGACCTGCTCTACGTCGTGGGCGTCGTGCACATCGGTGAGCACCGGCACGCCCACCATGCCCTTCACCTTGCGCAGGATGCGAAGGCCTTCTTTCAAGCCGGGGCCGCGAAAGCTGGAGAGGGAAGTACGGTTGGCCTTGTCGTAGCTGGCTTTGAAGAT
>JBOGLI010000382.1:0-2484 GCA_050746165.1 Terriglobales bacterium
CCAGATCACCAGATGTTCTGTTGCCCCGATGACCGGATGTCCCGATGTCCCGATTGCTTACCCCACTTCCAGCAGCGTCATGAAGCCGAAGTCCATGTGCAGTTGCTGGTGGCAGTGGAACAGGGTCAGGCCGGGGTTGTCGGCGGTGAAGTCGAACGAGACTTCCTGGTAGCCATCGACCATGACTACGTCCTTCATCACGCCCGCCATGGGCTGGCCGGCGATGCTGGTCAACTCAAAGGTATTGCGGTGCAGGTGGACGGGGTGGATATCGTCGGTAGCATTGCGCATGCAGACGCGGTAGCGCGCGCCCTGGCGCAGCCGGTGCGAAGGAGGCGCCATCACGTTCGACATCGGGTAGGCGACGCCATTGATGGTCCAGCGGTTGAAGCCGTCGAGCGCGGCGTTGTCCTTGCGAAAGATCATGTCGATGGTCTCGTCGGGCTCCTGCGGCTTGGCGCCGGGCTTCGCAAACTTCGCGTAGTCCCAGCGCGACTTGGGCGGAGCGGTCCACTGCGGCTTGCCCTTCTGGCCTGCGTACTCGACGACGATGCCCATGCCGTGATGGCGGTCGTCGTCGCTGGTGTCGCCCAGGATCCACACGCCTGGGTGATTCATGGTCACGATCGCCGAGACGCGCTCCGCCGTTCCCAGCCAGAGCACGGGAACGCTGGCGGGATTCGCCACGGGATTGCCGTCGAGGGCGACGACGTGGAAGGTGTGTCCGGGAAGCGCGAGGCTGCGGATCTCGGTGGCGCTGCCGTTGAGCACATGAAAGAGGACGCGCTCGCCGTGCTTCACTTTGATAGGCTCGCCGTGGCCGAGCATGCGTCCGTTGATGGTGAAGGAGTCGTAACCGACCTCGTATCCATGGGGCATGCCCTTGGCGAGCGACGCCTTCATCGCCTTCTCGCCCTCGTCCTTCAGTTCGGCGACCTTCTGCTGCGGCGACAGGAAGTTCATGGGCATGTCGCCGCCACGGGAGAAGGTAGGCTCGAACTCCTTGAGGACGAGGAAGACCTCGCGATCGTAGGCGCCCGGTTCGTGACGCGGCTCGATGTACACGGGCCCGACCTGTCCGCTGTAAACGCCGGCATAGAGGTCGCCCCCGGCGCGGTTGTGGGTGTGATAGAAGCGGAAGCCCGCGGGCTTGGGAGTTAACGTGATGCGCCGCTTGCCATGCGCGGGAATGCTGGGCGTTCCCTCTTCGGCGGCGCCATCGACGTCGACGGGAACGATCTGGCCGTGCCAGTGGAGCTGCTCGGGCTCGTCGGTGTCGTTGATCATGTCGACGGTGACCTGGCGGCCTTCCTGGAAGCGCAGCAGCGGTCCGGGAAACTGGCCGTTGTAGGCGCGGGTGGAGATGATCTTCTTGGGCGCGATCTCGATGGGACTGACGCCGATGCGGAGGGTGTAATCGGGCTCCGGGCTTTGGGCTTCGGGCTTCAACACTCGAGCGCCTTCGCCAAACGCGACGGGAACCAGAGTGCCGGCGACGAGGAGCCCGGAAGACTTCAGGAAATCACGCCGAGAAGGTCTCATGCTCCACCTTTGTGTCTCAACTTGGACGCGAGATACGGTTTTCTAGAAACACTTGTTTCGATCTGAGACCGAGTCTGGAAGTTCGGCATGTTACCGCGCCGGTCCCTAAGGTCGTTACCGAATGGAATCAGCGACTTCCAATATTACCTCCGTCACATGTCGAATGATTACCAATGGTACCTGTCGTGCACCACAGAAGTGCATGAAACGCTTTACGACAAAACGTTCGATGCAGGGCTTCTCATTGATCGAGGTGCTGATTGTAGTGTCAATCACGCTGACGGTGGCTGGGATGGCGGTGCCCAAGATGATGACGACCCTGGCGGACCTGGGATTGAGTGGTGGCGTCCACTCCGCCGCCGGGCTGATCCAGCAGGCGCGCATGGATGCCATCAAGAACAACAAGTTCCGCAAGGTTCGTTACGCGAACTCTGCCACGTCGGGCCGCGTGTTCATCGACTACAACGACAACAGCCAACCGGATTCCAACGAGCCCCAGGTGCAGCTTGGCAATGCGGTGCTCGCGTACAGCACACCGACGGGAGTCCCCGCGCTGTCCACGACCGATCTTGGCTACACGACAGTGACCACGACCGCGGTGGGATGGAACCCGGTTGGTTTCTCGTGCAGCTCCAGCACAACCTGTGCGGTGGGCATGGTGATGTACTTTACCGACACGCGCGCGATGGGAACGCCGGGATGGGCTGCCGTCGCAGTAGCACCGGGCGGACGCGTGCAATGCTGGGTGTGGAACGGCTCCGCATGGAAACAGCAGTAGCTGCGCGGATGAGAAATGGCGGAAGCGTGTGTGAGTCGAACACACCGTCCCCAGGACAAGCCTGACGACCGCCGGTTTTGAAGACCGGGAGGAGGACCGCCTCCTCGACGCTTCCTCAGTTACTTACGGACGCGCGTTGCATATCTGTTGCATTATCATTATCC
>JBOGLI010000383.1:0-3124 GCA_050746165.1 Terriglobales bacterium
TGATCGTAGTGCATGTGCGTCACGATGACGTCGCCTACGTGCTCGCTGTCGACATCGAGCGAGGCGAGCAGCTCCCCGGGTGCAGCCAGGAGCACTCTCGAACGTTCCTGTGCCGCCTGAGCGTCGAAGCCCGTGTCAATTACGTAAGCCCGGCCCGGGGCCCTGATAAGCCAAATGAAATAGTCCAAGGGCATCAATCTGTCGTGCGCATCACCGTCGATGAAATTCCTCGTAGCCGGCTGCGCCGGGTTTTCGGCATAGCGCAGAGCGAACACTTCGTAGGTAGCTAAGGCTTGCATAACTGCGGTTCCGAAACTATGTCAGCAGCGGTGCAACTTGCGCCGTTCTGCGCGCCAACACTCGCGGCGCCGTTTCCCGAAGCCCGATGGCGAGCAGGCCGCCACAGAGCGCGAGGCCGATCATCATCATCAAAGGCGCTGCAAGCCCGGTACGATCGGCGGCAAAGCCGGCGACGAAGGGCGCGAGCACTCCGCCAAGAATTTCACCCGTGCCCATGCAGATTCCGAGAACCGTGGCGGTGTGGCGCGGGTCAACGCTCTCTGACGGCACGGTCGCCATGAACAGCGGGAAGATACCCGTCACGCTCCAACCAACGAAGAAAATTCCGGCCAGTACCCACACGGAACCCTGGAAATACATCGCCGCGAGCGGAAGAATGACTCCGATGAAGGGCGTCGCAATCATGAGCGGGCGCCGCCCGATTCGGTCGGAAAGCGCCGAGACGACGAAGGCGCCGACTGTCGCTGAGATGCCTAGCGTACCCATGAGCCATCCCATCGTCTGCACGTCGTAGTGACGCACGCGAGTCAGGTAGAGCGGCATGAACGCCCAGCAGACCACCAGATAGGATACCAAGAGGATACCCAGCAGCGCGCATATCAATATGTTCCGCTCAGCCAACGCTTGCCGTAATGTCCAGTGTGCTTCCATGCCCGTAGCGCCGGTACGCGCCGGCTCAGGCTCACGTACAAAGCGCCAGATCAGTAGCGACGCCACGAGTCCCGGCGCACCGGCCAGAAAGAAGGCGTGCCTCCAGCCGAACGCCCTGGCGACGGCGACCAGCAGCACCGGAGCCAGGAAAGACCCGAACAGATTGGAGCCGAAGTTCTGCGTTACGCCCATCGCAAGTCCGCGGTGACGAGGAGCGACCTCGCTGGCAATGAGCGCCTGGCTGATGGGCATGATTCCACCCTCGGATATTCCCATGAGCATCCGCGCGCCCAGCATCATGAGGAATGACGACGCAAGCCCCGAAGCAAACGAGCAGGCCGAAAACGCGAGCGTGGCAACCACCAGCAGCCCTTTGCGTGAGCCCAATGCGTCCGAGACCATACCGACGAGAAACGCTGCACTCGCCCACGTGAGCGAGAGCGCGCCCGCGAGCGCCCCGACCTGGGTGTTGTTCAGGCCGAGCGCCGGCTGGACGAACGGCATCAGAAAGTTCAGCGCGTTGCGGTCGAAGAACACAATGCCGAAATTGATGCTCAGGAGCAGCTGCAACAGAAACTGGTAAGCCGACCCGTACCTTGTCCGGGAAGTATTTGTCATCGTTTGAGCACATTTCGAACGGCGGTCGTGATTCTCTCCACATCCGGAATCACGTAGGCCTCGAGCGGTTCGCTGTATGGAATAGTGCTGTCTCGCGCAGTGACCTGGACGATCGGCGCCGCGAGCGCGGAAAATCGCTGCTCCGCGATCTCAGCCGCGATGATGGCGCTGACGGAGGCGTGACGCGTGCCCTGATCAACGAGCACAACGCGCCTGGTCTTTTCAACGGAGTCGAAGATCGTCTCCAGATCAAGCGGCGCCAACGTGCGCGGGTCGATGACTTCCGCTTGAATACCCTCGCCGGCAAGTTTTTCCGCGGCCGCGAGCGCGCGATGCATCATCCAGCCGGTGGCGACAATCGTCACATCGCCGCCCGATCTGCGAACCACCGCTTTGCCGAGAGGCACGAGATGCTCGCCATCGGGCACGTCGCCGTGTTCGAGCGTAAGCATGTAGTGATGCAGGAACACGACCGGATTGTCGTCTCGAATTGCGGACGCCATGAGCCCCTTGGCATCGGCGGCGGTTGAAGGCACGACCACTTTCAGTCCTGGTACTCCAATAAAAAGCGAGGTCAGCGACCCGGTGTGTTGGCCCGACCAACCGGCCGTGAATCCGAAGCCCGCTTTCAGGACTAGCGGGACCTTGACCTGTCCGCCGGACATGTACCGAAACCGGTTCGCCTCGTTGACCACCTGGTCCATGGCCACGAGCATGAATTCGGCCATGTAGAGTTCGACTACCGGACGCATGCCGGCCATGGCCGCGCCGATGGCGATGCCAATCTCAGCCGTCTAGGAAATAGGCGTGACGCGGACCCGATCCCGGCCGTATGCGGCAACGAACTCGTGGTTCTCCGTCGTAGCCATATTCTGGCCGAAATAAAGCACCCGCGAGTCGCGTTTCATCTCCTGATGAATACCCGCGTCGACCGCCGCGATAAAAGGCAGATTCGCCATGATTTTGACTCCTCGCCACGCTAGGCGTAGTTGTACTCGAGCGCGCTCTCGTTCCTCGGAAACGGGCTGTTGAGTGCAAACGTAACCGCTGCCTGCATCTCGTCGGCGACCTGCTTTGCAAGCCCGTCGGCCTTCTCCGGTGTGAGGACACCGCTCTGTACCAGCACGCCACGGAATCGGGGCACCGGGTCGCCGCGCAAGGCGGCTTCGTATTCTTCGCGCTTTCCGAACACCGTGATGGCCTCGTGCTCGGGGAAGTGCAGGGGCACACCGGGAGGCGCAATGATGTTTCCGTGCGCCGAAAGCCGATACACCTTGGACTCCACGAGGGTCGGGCCGCCACCGGTGCGTGCTCGCGCGATGGCCTCGCCCACGGCTTTGTGAACCGTCAGCGGATCGGTGCCGTCCACAGTGACACCCGGCATCTCGTATCCTTGCGCCTTGACGGCGAGCGGCCTTCCCGCTGCGGCGTTCGCATCTTCCTGCGCCGAGGTCGTAACGACGTTGTAGCCGTTATTCTCCATGACAAAGACCATCGGCAATTTCCAGAGCGACGCAATATTCAGAGTTTCGTGAAACGCGCCCTGCTTGGAGGC
>JBOGLI010000384.1:0-4465 GCA_050746165.1 Terriglobales bacterium
GACGGGTTCCCTCGCTCACCGAGTTGGGGATCTATAGCGTGATGTGGAGCGAGCACTGCTCCTACAAATCCTCGCGCGTACACCTTAAGCGCCTGCCAACGCGCAGCCGCCTCGTGGTGCAAGGTCCGGGAGAAAACGCCGGCATCATCGACATCGGCGAGGGCTGGGCCTGCGCCTTCAAGATCGAATCCCACAATCACCCCTCGTTCATCGAACCCATGCAGGGCGCGGCCACGGGCGTCGGCGGCATTCTCCGCGACATCTTCACCATGGGAGCGCGTCCGGTCGCCGTCATGGACTCGCTCCGCTTCGGCCCTATCCAGAATCCTGCCACCGCCGGCGGAGAGCTCGACCAGCAGTCGCTCCATCGCAACCACTCCATCCTCGAGGGCGTAGTCAGCGGCATCGCCACCTACGGCAACTGCTTCGGCGTGCCCAATCTCGGTGGTGAAACGAAATTTGAGACCTGCTATTCGCAAAATCCGCTCGTCAACGCCTTCGCCCTCGGCCTCGTCCGCCGCGACCAGATCTTCTACGCCAAAGCCTCCGGAGTCGGAAACCCGGTGATCTATGTCGGCTCGAAAACCGGGCGTGACGGGATTCACGGCGCCACCATGGCCAGCGAGGAATTCAGCGAGGGCAGCGAACAGAAGCGTCCCAACGTCCAGGTTGGCGACCCCTTCCTGGAAAAGCTCCTGCTCGAAGCCTGCGTCGAAGCCATGCAGACCGGCGCCGTCGTCGGCATCCAAGACATGGGCGCTGCCGGCCTCACCTGCTCCACCTGCGAGATGGGCGGCCGCGGCGGCGTCGGCCTTGAAATCGAACTCGACCTCGTCCCGCAGCGCGAAACCGGCATGAGCGCCTACGAGATCATGCTCTCCGAATCGCAGGAGCGCATGCTGCTTGTGGCCGAAAAGGGCAGGGAAGAAGAGGTCTTCGCCGTCTTCCGCAAGTGGGGCCTCGATGCGGCAACCGTCGGTGTCGTCACCAATGACGGCCGCATGAGGGTCAAGCAGCACGGCGAGGTCGTTGCCGACATTCCCAACGACGCCCTCACCGACGAAGCTCCCCTCTACAATCGTCCGCTCGCCCGCTGGGAGGCCGATGTTCCGCGCGAGAAACCTGAATACGTCACCCTCGGCGCGGAGCGCGATCTCACCGCCGATCTCGAGAAGCTTCTCGCCTCGCCCAACATCTGCTCCAAGCGCTGGATCACCGAACAGTACGAGAGCTACGTCCAACTCGTCGGCCTGCAGCGCCCCGGCGGCGATGCTGGTGTGATCCGCGTGAAGGGAACCGACCGCGCGCTTGCCATGGCGCTCGACGGAAACGGCCGCTGGTGCTATCTCGACCCCAAACTCGGCGCCGAGCATGCTGTCGCCGAGGCCGCCCGCAATGTTGCCTGCACGGGCGCGCTTCCCATCGGCGCCACCAACTGCCTGAACTTCGGCAACCCCGAGAAGCCGCACATCATGTGGCAGTTCTCGCAGGTGATCGACGGCATCTCCCGCGCCTGCGAGGCCCTCGACGTCCCCATCACCGGCGGCAACGTCAGCTTCTATAACGAGACCCTGGGCGAGGGCATTTATCCGACCCCGGTTCTCGGCATCGTCGGCCTGCTGGAGGACGCCTCCAAGGCCGTCACTCACCATTTCCGCGAGCCCGGTCGCGACCTGCTCCTCCTTAGCGGCTCCGAGCCCGGCGATGTCACCGACGCCGAAGCCGAGTTCGGGTCCTCGGAGTACGCCAAGGAAATCCTCGGCCAGCTTTGGGGATTTCCGCCGGCGCTGGAGTTGGAGAAAGAAGCCGCGCTCCAGAATTGCCTGATCGAGGCCGCCGCGCAAGGTCTCCTCGATAGCGCCCACGACTGCTCCGATGGCGGAATCGCTGTCGCTGGCGCCGAATCCTGCTTCGTCAACGGCATCGGCGCCCGCCTCGACCTTACCTCCGACGGACTACCCGCCGAATGCGTCCTGTTCGGCGAAGACGCCAGCCGCGTGCTGATTTCCTGCACCCGCGAAAACACTGGATTAATCAAACAAGTAGCGGGAAAATACGGGGTGGCCGCAATCCCGGTCGGCGAAACTTTTTCGGAAAATCTGGAAATCGTGCTGGACGGCCGAAACGTCGTCACAGCGCCGGTGTCCCGTCTGCGCGACGCGTTCGAGACCGCTCTCCCACGCGCCCTGCACGCCGACACCGAAGAGCACTTGGTCCCCGAGATTTTGCAGAAAAGCTAGAGTCCGCGATGAAAGTTCGCGACGTAATCAAGTTGGTTGAGAACGACGGTTGGCGGTATCTGAAAACCAAAGGGAGTCATCGGCAATACAAACATCCGATCAAGAAGGGTCGAGTGACGGTCGCTGGTCATCCTTCGGACGAGGTTCATCCGACGACGTTCGGTTCGATTATGAAGCAGGCAGGTTTGAAATGAAGTACGCAGTTGTTTACGCGAAAACGTCAACCGGATACAGTGCGCATGTGCCTGACTTGCCCGGTTGTATTGCGACTGGCCAGACTCTCGAACAGACCGAACAAAGAATGCGGGAAGCGATCGAAATGCACTTAGAAGGTATGCGTGAGGATGGCGACCCGATTCCCATGCCGACGACTGTTGCAAAGGAAATCACCGTTCTAGCCGGCGACTGATGACCGGCGACTGGCGACTGATGCAATGTTAATTCAACTCGACAAACTTCACGAAGAATGCGGCGTGGTCGCCATCTACGGCCATCCCGAGGCCTCCACCCTCGCCTACCTCGGTCTGCACGCGCTGCAGCACCGCGGACAGGAATCGGCCGGCATCGCCGCCTCCGACGGCACCCAGATCCGCACTCACAAGTCGATGGGCTTGGTGCACGACATCTTCACCGCGCCCGTGCTCGCGCAACTTCCCGGCACCAGCGCCATCGGCCACACTCGTTATTCGACCTCCGGCGACTCCGCCGTACGCAACGCTCAGCCCATCCGGGTCGACTGCAACAAGGGCATGATCGCCGTCGCGCACAACGGCAATCTCGTCAATGCCGCCAGCATTCGCAACCGCCTCGAGACCGACGGCAGCATCTTCCAGACCACCTCCGACACCGAAGTCATCGTCCACCTCGTCGCCCACTCGCGCGAGTGCACGCTTCCCGACGCCATCGCCGACGCCCTCCGCCGCATCGACGGCGCCTTCTCCGTCGTCATGGTTTCGCGCGACCGCGTCTTTGCCGCCCGCGATCCGCGTGGTTTCCGGCCGCTTTCCATGGGACGCATTCCCGCCAGCGGCAACCGGCTGAGCGACGCGATCGTGTTCGCCAGCGAAAGCACCGCCTTCGACTTGATCGACGCGAAGTTTGAGCGCGACGTGCAGCCCGGCGAATTGATCGTCGTCGGTCCCGAGGGCGTGACTTCGCGCTTCTACGCCGCGCGCCAGCCGCAGACCTCGTGCATCTTCGAGCACGTCTATTTTTCGCGTCCCGACTCGGTCGTCTTCGGCCGCTCCGTGAACGCCAGCCGTGAAGCCCTCGGGCGACAACTCGCCCGCGAGGCACCCGTCGATGCCGACATCGTCTGCGCCGTCCCCGACTCCGGCGTTCCCGCCGCCATCGGCTACGCGGCCGAGAGCGGTCTGCCCTTCCGCGTCGGCCTTATTCGCAGCCATTACGTCGGCCGTACTTTTATCGAGCCCGAGCAGCGCGTCCGCGATTTCGGCGTGAAGCTCAAACTCAATCCGGTGAAGAGCGCGCTGGAAGGGAAGCGCGTCGTGCTTATCGACGACTCCATCGTCCGCGGCACCACCTCGCGCAAGATTGTCCGCCTCGTCCGCAACGCCGGCGCCCGCGAAGTGCACATGCGCATCTCGTGCCCGCCGACCATCGCGCCCTGCTACTACGGCGTGGACACGCCCTCGCGCCGCCAGCTCATCGCCGCCAACAAATCGGTCGAGGAGATCCGCGACTTCATCGGCGCCGACACTCTCTCCTACGTTTCGCTCGACGGCCTGAAGAAAGCCTGCGGCGAAGGCGAGACCACCACCTACTGCACCGCCTGCTACACCGGCAAGTACCCGACCGACTTCGTCGCCGTCGAGGACCTGCAGCCCTCGCCCTTCGAAAACGAAATCGTCCCCGCCGATTAAAAACAATCAGCCGCATTTCTCCGCGACCTCTGCCTCTCTGCGTTCTCTGCGCTGATGGTCTTCTGATCAGCGTTCATCCGCGTTAATCAGCGGCCACTTCTTTCTTCTCTGTAGTTCTGCTAACTTCGTTTGTTTATGCCCGCACCTGATATTTCCATGAAGCTCCCCAACCGCGTCGCCGCCATCAGTGGTGGCTCCCGCGGCATCGGCGCCGCCACCGTCCGCATGTTCGTCGCCGCCGGCGCGAAGGTCGTTTTCAATTACCAGAAGCGCCGTGACGCCGCCGACGCGCTCGTCTCCGAATGTGGCGCAGCGAATTGCCACGCCGTGCAGGCCGATCTC
>JBOGLI010000385.1:0-6232 GCA_050746165.1 Terriglobales bacterium
ACGCTGAAGTAATCCGGATTCTTGCGCTCGATGCCGAGGGTCACCATGCGAATCTCACTCTGGTTTACGTCTTCCTTGTCGACGAAGTAGACGCCGGGCTTGGGATCTTCGAATTGAATCTTCGGCGGCGCGGGGACATCGGCGCGCGGCCACGACTCGAACGCCTGCCGCAGCCGTTGCTCCATGGCCGCAGCGTCAAAGTCTCCCCCGATGGCGATGATGATGTTGTTGGGGTGCACGTGCGCCTCGTGCCACTTCACCAGGTCCTCGCGCGTGATGTTGGCGACCGTCGAATACTCAGGAATGCGCGCATACGGATTGTTCTTGCCGTAAGCGAGACGCAGCGTTTCGCGTCCGGCGATACCGTCGATATCGTCGTTGCGGCGGGCGATGCCGGTGTTCTCCTGGACCTTCGAAAGGTCGATCTTCTCCTGCCGGAATGCCGGGTTGCGCAACAGCTCAAGGAAGATCGGGAAGACTTCGTTGAGATTGTCCTTCAGGCAATTAAACGAAACCGAAGTGGAGGCGGCGCCGGCGCCGGTCTCGACGTGCGCGGCGCGCGCCGCCAGGAAATCGTCCATCTGGTCGCCGGTCATCTTCGCGGTGCCGCCCGTGCGCCAGACTTCGCCATAGATGTCCATCAGCCCGGCTTTATCCGCGGGGACCGAGCGTGACCCGCCACGTACCGTGGCCGAACCGCTGATGAAGGGAAGTTCGTGGTCTTCCTGGAGGAAGATCACCATTCCATTGCTGAGCTCAATGCGCTTCGGCTGCTGCGGATGAAATGCCGCCAGGGGCGGGATGGGGATTTTCTTCCACGGCTGCTGCGCGACCGGTGTCTGTGCGCTCTTCGTCGCCGGGGCAGCCGGCTTCCGAGTTTTCGCCGGCGCGGTCTGGGAGAAGCCGGTCAATGCCGTGCACAGGAACAGCGTCAATACCAATGCTCGGGTTCTCATTGCTGCTCCCCTCCTTTAGTCTGCTGGGCCCCGGCGGGTTTGGCCGTCTCAATAATGCCGACCGTCCGGTTCTCGGGTGTGAACGTCTGATCGGCCACGCGTTTGATGTCTTCCTTCGTCACCTTGTCATAGCGATCGAGCTGGCGGAAGAGTTCGCGCCAATCGCCGTAACGCGCCTGGTAAACGGCAAGCTGGGTCGCCAAACCCGAATCGTTGGCGAGGCCGCGCAGCAGGTCGGCGCGCGCCCGAGTTTTGAACATCTGCAGTTCCTGGTCGGTGACGTAGCTGTTGCGCAGCTTGTCGATTTCTTCGCGGATCCCCTTCTGCATCTCCTCGGGCGTGTGGCCCGGGGTCGGGACAGCGTAGAACGCAAAAAGATGAGCGTACTTCGCCCCCGGCCAGTCGGTGAAGCCGGCGGCGGCGGCGGCGATCTTTTTGTCGCGGACGAGGGAGCGATAGAGGCGTGAGACACGCCCGTTGGACATGATGTCGGTGATCGCGTCGTACACCGCGTCGTCGGGCGAGAGGTAGCTCGGCCGGTGGTAGCCCTCGATATAGAGCGGCTGCGCCTGTTCGGTCAGCACCACGCGCCGTTCCGAGTTTTGCGGCGGCTCGACCGTCGGGTCCTCGATCGGCTTGGGCGCGGCGGGAATGCGTCCGAAATACTTCGTGACCAGAGCGATGGCATCGGCGGCTTTCACGTCGCCGACAATCGCCACGTACATGTTGTTGGGCACGTAGTAGGTTTTGAAGAACTGCTTGGCGTCGGTGGCGGAGAAGTGGCGCAAATCGCTGGGCCAGCCAATCGTCGGACGATGATACGGATGCGCCTCGAACGCGGTCGCCAGGAACTGCTCGACCAGTCGCCCCGTCGGATCGCTGTCTGTGCGCATGCGCCGTTCTTCGTACACGACATCGCGCTCCTTGTAGAACTCGCGCATCACCGGATCGAGGAAGCGCGATGACTCCAAATAGCAGTACAGCTCGAGACGGTTGGAGGGGAAGGAGTAGAAATACACCGTCTCGTCGTAGTCGGTGGAGGCGTTCATGTCCTCGCCGCCGTTCTCCTCGATGACCTGGGGATACGCGTTGCGCACGACGTACTTGTCGGCGTCCTTGATCGCGCTCTGCCACACCTGCTCGAGTTGAGCGACTTTCTTGTCGTCGCGGTTGACGCGCTGTTCGCGGGCGTCGGTGTACGCCTTGTATGTCGCTTCCACCTTCGCCAGGGCGGCCTTTTCGGCGGGCCAATTCGTCGTGCCGATGGTCGTCGTCCCCTTGAACGCCATGTGCTCGAACATGTGCGCGAGTCCCGTATCGCCCTTCGGGTCCTGCACGGACCCGGCGTCCACGAATGTGTAGGCGGAAAAGACCGGCGCTTCGTGCCGCTCCATCACGATTACCGTCAATCCGTTGGCCAGTTTCTTGACCGTCACGCGCTTTTCAAACGACGCCAGGTCCTGCGCGGCCAGTGGAATGGAGAGGAGAAACAAGAAGACAAGGACGTGCGCGACTACCCTTCTCATGCGACCTCCGAATCCTTACGACAGTACGACTCGCGGAAACAGAGTGTCAAACCTGCCAGAAAACACAAGTGATCAGTGTTCAGTGATCAGGCGTTCTCGCTCAGGATATGTGGTCGGGCACCGCTGATCACTGATTACTGATCACTGAACACTTCTTTTCAGATTTCGAACACGCGGTAGGCTCGCGGCGGATCTTCCGCTTGCAGAATACCCAGCGCGACATTATGGACGGGGATGCCGGCGGTGGTTTTGCCGTCGGGCTTGCCATGGTGGGCGTGGCCGTGGAGGACGAGGTTGGCGCCGTGCCGGTCGATGACCTCGGCGAGGCGGGAGGTGCCGAGGTAGGGATAGATTTCCGGCGCTTCGCCCTCAACGGTTGCGAGGATGGGCGCGTAGTGCACGACGACGACGCGCTTCTCGGTGCGCAGTTGCGACATGGCGCGCTCCAGCTTCAGCGACTCGTCGATGGCCGCCTGCACGATATTCTTCACCTCGCGTTCGCCGAAGGCGGTGAGTACGCCCCGTCCGAAGCCGCCGATGAATCCCTTGGTCCCGGCGAAGCCGACACCGTCGCGCTCGTAGCCGGTGCCGTCAAGCACCTTGATGCCCTCGGCGGCCATCATGCGCATGAGCTCGTCCTGCTGCTCGCTTTCGTAGTCGTGATTGCCGAGGACGGCGACAGTGGGAACGCGCAAGCGCACGATGACGTTCAGCAGCGGCTCCATTTCCGCGACTTTTCCGTAGTTGGTCAGATCGCCGGCGAGCACCAGCACGTCGGCCTCGTCGCGGACGCGCTCCATCTTTTCGCGGATGCGTTCCCACACCGGCGGGGCGAAATGGATGTCGGCGACAGCGGCTATCCTCATCGTGCGTTCACTTTTTTATTCATTCAGGCGGCAGGTTCCTCGGCAGCCTCGATGGCCTGTAGACGCCTGGCGCGGTACTCCTCGAGAATATTCGGCATGCCCCATTCCGCGATGTCGATGTTGAACATCGGTGGATCGACGAGGCTGCCACGAAAACGGGCCTTCGCATCCGGAGCGTCCAGTTGCGCCTGGAAGCGGCCCAGCAGCTCGTCCCAGACGCGCCGCGGAACCAGTTGCGAGTGCGCCGGGTAAACATAGTGGAACAGCACCAGCGTCCACAGCAGCATCTCCCAATGTTCTCCACACAGGTGCAGGACGCGGTCCCAATCGAGCCGCGCGCGGGTGGCGAAGATCACGTGCGCGATGTCGGCGCCATCGAAACGCTCGCGTCGGGTGACGAACAGCTTCGACGCGATCAGTTCCTCGGGCGCGAGCACCTTCACCTGCGTTCCGAACAGCGTGCAAGGGATGCCGCGGTCGATCCAGGACTGGTCCACAAAGATCGCCGCATTGCTCATGCCGGTGATCAGGTCCACGAAATATTCACCGCGATGCGCTTTGGCCAGCCATACCGGGTCCGGAACCTCGGTCTCGAACCCTGCTTCCTGCAGCGATTCGAGCGCCGCTCCCACATCTTCTGCGGGAAGAAAAACGTCGAGGTCCTTGGTGTTGCGGGCGATCCCCGTGTGCTCCCTCAGGGCGGTTGCGCCGGCGACGACGTACGGCACCTTCTTCTCATTCAGGTGCTCCAGCACGGCATGAAACAGCTCGATCTGCTCCGCAGAGAAGTCGGGCTCCGCCGAACTGGTGATCGGCAGCGGCTTGTCGTCCGGCGTTATCACCCCAGCTTGGATGGCGCCCGCGGGATTGAAGTTGTGGTACTGCGATTTCGCGAGCTCTCGCGTGGGCGAGTAATCGAATTGCGGGAGCGGCGTCGTCATGATAAGCTAAGTAAGTGATTCCGCAAGAGTTACGTCCATTTTTCTGGGATGTGGACAGCGACACGCTTGACCTCCGCGAGCACCGCGACTACGTCATCGCGCGCATTCTGGAATTCGGCGATGATGCAGCCGTGCTATGGATGAACCAGACTTATGCCGGGGAAGATATACGCCGCGTCGTGCGGCAGGAGCGCAGGTTGTCGCCGAAGTCTGCGAACTTCTGGGGAATTATTTATGACATTCCGCGCGAGGAAATCTCCGCGCTCTCAACGCAAGTGTCGCGCTAAGGCGCGCGTCAGGAGGACGCGTGGACGATGTTCAGCAGGCGTGGCATCTGGAGGTGATGTCGGCTGGGTTATTCGAAACGGCCGATCGAATCACTGCATTCGACGTTCTCCGTGATTTCTACCTCGCCGGCGGCACCGCATTGGCTCTGCAGTTGGGGCATCGCCGCTCGATTGACCTTGATTTTTTCACGTCGCAACCTTTCTCCGAAGACGTTCTCATTGGCACACTGCAAGCAATGTCCGAATTCTCCGTGGTTTCCCGGGCCAGTCAAACGCTGCATCTGCATATTTCGGGAGCGAAGATCAGCCTGTTCGGGTACCCTTATCCGCTGCTGTTTCCCCTTCGCAACTTCCGCGCACTAGCAGTTGCCGACGAACGCGACATCGGTTGCATGAAAATTTCGGCACTGGCCGGCAGAGGGACGCGGCGCGATTTCGTCGATCTGTACTTTATTGCGCAGCGACATGGATTCGAGCCAGTCCTGGATATGTTCAAGCGCAAATTTGCGACCGCAAACTACAGCATGGTACACATTCGAAAATCACTCGCCTATTTTGCCGATGCGGAATCCGAACCCATGCCTGACATGCTCGTTCCAGCTTCGTGGCCGGCCATTCGACAGTTTTTCGAAAACGCTGTGCGTAAATTGCAAGACCGTTGATCACAAACGCGGCGGCGCGAGAGCCGGGAATGACATCTAATTTCCACGTGAGCAAAGGATCGACCGTCGAAATCGCGGGACGCGAGCTGCACCTCACCAACCTCGAGAAGGTGATGTATCCCGAGGCCGGCTTCACCAAGGCGCAGATCATCGACTACTACGTCCGCATCGCGCCTTACCTGCTGCCGCACTTGAAGGACCGCCCGCTGACCATGAAGCGCTATCCGGAGGGCGTCGGCGAATTCTTCTTCTACGAGAAGAACTGTCCCAAGCACCGCCCCGACTGGGTGCAGACGGCGCAGGTCTGGAGCCACGGTAACAATCGCTGGATGGACTACTGCCTGGTGCAGGACCTGCCCACGCTCGTCTGGGCCGCCAACCTTGCCGACATTGAGCTGCATACCTCGCTCAGCCTCGGCAAGAAGATCGAACAGCCCACCATGATCGTCTTCGATCTCGACCCCGGCGCCCCAGCCAACATGCTCCAGTGCTGCCAGGTGGGCATGTGGGTGAGGGAAGTGTTCGATCGCCTTGGACTTGAGAGCTTCCCCAAGACTTCGGGTTCCAAGGGACTTCAGGTTTACATCCCGCTGAATACGCCGATCACCTATGACGAAACCAAGCCGTTCGCGCACGAGCTGGCGCGCCTGATGGAGCGCGCGCACCCGGAGCTGATCGTCAGCGACATGAAGAAATCGCTGCGCGTCCGGAAAATCCTGGTCGACTGGAGCCAGAACGACCAGTACAAGACCACGGTCTGCGTCTATTCGCTCCGCGCGAAGGAAAAGCCCACGGCATCGACACCGGTGACTTGGGACGAAGTCACAAAGTGCCTGAAGAAGAAAGATCCCGAACTGCTGGTGTTCGAGTCCGCCAAGGTGCTGGCACGTGCCGAGAAGCTGGGCGATTTATACGAGCCTGTGCTGAAGCTAAAACAGAAGCTACCGAAGCTGGAAGCGCTCGGCGAACTGTTCACGTCCGGCAAGCTCAAGGT
>JBOGLI010000386.1:0-11287 GCA_050746165.1 Terriglobales bacterium
GTGCTGACGTCCAGCTTTCCGATGTGCGCTTGCGAATCGTTCTGTAAATAGAAGCGCCGACTATCACCACTCCGATGATTACGAACCAACAAATCTCGAAATAGTTCACGATTTCTCACACCCTCAGCTCCACCACCGTCGCTCCTCCCCCGCCCTCGTTCTGCGGCGCCTCGACAACCGTCGCAACGTGTGGGTGAGACTTCAGATATTCCCGCAGCGCTTTGCGCAGAATTCCCATGCCGCTGCCGTGGACGATGCGGACACGCGGCACACCTGCCAAAAACGCATGGTCGACGAACTTCTCGACCTCGCGAGTCGCCTCGTCGACGTTGCGGCCGATGACGTTAATCTCCGTCGGCGCGGTGAGGTCATCGCCGGCAAGTCGAACCGAAACGCCTTTTTGCGACCGCGCCGCCTGCACCGGGTTATCGGCCGCGCGCGCCACCACCTCGGCGATATCATCGCGCGGGATTTTCATCGTCATCGGCCCCACCGCGACCTCGAATACGTTGTCGCTCACCTTGCGCCGCACCACTCCCGTTCGCCCCAGCGACTTCAATTTCACCGTGTCGCCCTCGAGCACATGCTGCACGACGTGCGGCTGCGCCTTCGGATCTTCGCGATCGGCGCCAGTATGGTGGGCGAGCACCGTCTGGTCGAACTGCTCCCGGAACTCCCGCCGCAGCTTCGCGATGCGCCGCTCCGCTTCCTTCGACACCTTCTGCTGCGCCGCGCGGTCCTGGATCGCCTGCACCGCCTCGCGCGCGTGATATTCGAAATCGCGCAGCACGCTGTCGAGCTTCTGCTCCATGTCGCGGACTCGTTGCTTCTGCTCCTGCGCGCCTTCGCGCACGAGCCGCTGTTTCTCGCGCTCGACCTCCTGCTCGCGTGTGCTCAGCCGCGCCCGCTCCGACTCGGCCTCGCGCAGCTCCGCGTGCAGCTTGTCGAGGAACTTCGCGACGTCCTGTGTTTGCGACCCAAGTCTCGCGCGCGCCGCCTCGATGATTTGGGCATTCATCCCCAGCCGCTGCGCGATGTTGATTCCCGCCGACGCCCCCGGTACGCCGACACGCAGTTCATACGTCGGCTGCAGCGTGCGCTCGTCAAACCCAACGGCCGCATTCAACACGTTGGCGGTATTCGCGCCGTACACTTTCAGCGAGGTGTGGTGCGTCGAAATCACGCTGATGGCCCCGATGCGGCGGAAATGATCGGAGATCGCCACCGCCAGCGCCGCGCCCTCTTCCGGATCGGTCGCCGACCCCAGCTCATCGAGCAGCACGAGCGAATCGCGCGTCGCGGTGCGCGAGATGAAATCGATGTTGGTGACGTGCGCGGAAAACGTCGAGAGGTTCTGCTCGATCGACTGGTAGTCGCCAATATCCGCCAGCACGGCGTCAAACACCGGCAACTCCGCGCGCTCTGCCGTAACCGGCATTCCCGACTGCGCCATCACGGCCAGCAGCCCAATCGTTTTCAGCGTCACGGTTTTCCCGCCGGTGTTTGGTCCGGTGATCACCAACTGCCGCTGCTCGGCCGTCATTTCCACCGAAATCGGGACGGCGTGCTCGCGCCGTCGTCGCAAGTTCCGCTCCAGCAGCGGATGCCGCGCATTGCGCAGCACGAGCGTTGGATGAGCAGTTGTAGGACGGCCGCCCTCGGCCGCCACCAAAAACTCCACTGCGCTCGCGTCATACTCTTCCGCCCACCGCGCCTTCGCGAACTGCAACTCAATTTCCCCGAGCGCGTCCGTCGCCGCCTGGATCGCAAATGCATTCTCGGCAATCCGCCGCGTCATCTCCGCCAGAATGCGATGGATCTCCGCCTGCTCTTCCTCCAACAGGCGGACGAGCTCGTTGTTCTGCTCGATCGTCTCCAGCGGCTCGACGAACACCGTCTGTCCGCTCGAACTCGCGCCGTGCACTACACCCTGCACGCGCCGCTTCTGCTCGACTTTTACTGGGATAACGAAGCGCTCACCGCGGATCGTGACCAACTCGTCCTGCACCGCGCCGCCCTCGGCCAGCCGCCGCAGGTATCCGCGCAACGACTCCTGGATTTGCCGCTTCTGCTTTTCAATCTCGCGCCGGATATGCGCCAGCTCCGGCGACGCTTTATCGTCGAGCGTGCCGTCTGGCTGAATCTTCCCGCGAAAGAATCGCAGCAGGTCGGTGAAATCGGCAACGTTCGACGACAACTCGCGAATCGCCGGCCACGCCGAATCGCCCTCACTTTGGTTGGTGGCCCACACAAGCCCTCTTTTGGCTTGTGTGGGATCTATAACAGTGGGATCAGTCGCCCTCATCGCCGACGGCGGATTCGCCGCCGTATGCCGCCACTCATCGGCGCGATCGACGACCATCACGATGTCGCGCAACTGTCCCGACTCGAGCGCCGCGCCCTCGATCCGCGACTTGTCCACCAGGTTCCCCGGATCGAGCAGCCCGGAAAAATCGAAGCGTCCGCCCGCGCGCAGGAAGCGCCGCACCTCCGCCGTGAGCTGCTGCTGCCGCGCGATCCACGGCCGGTCCGCAGTCGGCAGCAAAGCCTCGACGCGGGCCTGCCCGAGCAAGGATTGCGCATAGCCACGCAGCATCTCGCGCACCCCACTGAATTCGAGGACGCGTTCGCTGGCCTGTTGGAGCGGCTCCGGCATCTCATCATCTTAATTGACCTCCTCGTTTTCCTTTGAAGGGGACGGCCTTTCAGGCCGTCCGTAAGTACCGCAAAATGTTCGCGGCTTTAGCCGCTGAGGGACTCACAGCAGAGTTAATCAGATTTTCCATGCGGATCGCCGATTGACCTCCTCCCGCGATTCCCGCTACCCTACGGCAATGACCTCCTCCCCTGCCGCCCGAATCCTGCCGATTGGCGTCAGCGAACCTGTGTCCCCAGCCCGACATCTAGTTGAGAGTTCCGGCTGCCGCGGAGCGCACAGGGGCCGAATTTGAGCAGGAATTTCTACATCGCAGTTGCAGTGGTAGCCATCGTCGGATGCGCCGCCGGCGTCGAGGCGACCATGGTCCGGCGCAGTGCCGACGAGGCCCTCGTCACCGCCGAAAAACGTGCCGTCGACACCGCGCGCTCCATCGAAATCCAACGCCACACGGTGCGCCGCGTCGATGTCCCCATCCGCCCCGGCGCGAATTTCGCCGCGCTGTTGCAGCAGGCTGGTCTCCAGGGTGATTCCTTCACGCAGGCGCTCGCCGCCGCGCAATCGGCGTGGAACCTGCGCCAGATCATCCCCGGCCACCAGCTTTGGACTGAGAGCAGCAAGGCCGACGGCCTCAAGTCGATCGTCTATCGCATCGACTCCGACCGTGAGCTCTGGATCGTCCGCCATGGCGACGAGTTCAGCGGTTCGGTCCGCTCCGTCTCCAGCACCACGCGCACCGTCACCGTCCACGGCAAAATTCACGATTCGCTTTTCGAGAGCATGGATGCCGCGGGCGGGAACCCCGAACTCGCCGTCCGCTTCGCCGACATCCTCGCCTTCGATGTGGACTTCTACACCGATCCGCGCGACGGCGATGACTTCTCGCTCGTCGTCGAGAAGAAGGAATACGCCGGCGGCGGCACCGCCTACGGACGCATCTTCGCCGTCCGCTACGACAACTCCGGCCAGGTACACGAGGCCGTTCTCTTCCACGACGAGCGCGGCAACCCGGCCTACTACACCGCCGACGGCAAAGCATTACAGAAGGAATTCCTGCGTTCTCCGCTGAAATTCGCGGCGCGCATCAGCTCGCATTTCAGCCTGCATCGCTATCACCCGATCCTCAAAATTTATCGCGCGCACCTCGGCACCGACTACGCGGCTCCCATCGGCACTCCCGTGCAGACGATTGGCGCCGGGCGCGTGCTCTTCGCCGGGCGCAAGGGCGGCGACGGCAACATGGTCGAGATCGCCCACGCCAACGGCTACGACTCGTATTACCTGCACCTCTCGCGCATCCTCGTCCGGCGTGGCGCGCACGTCCAGCAGGGACAACGCATCGGCCTCGTAGGCATGACCGGCCTTGCCACCGGCCCGCATCTCGACTTCCGCCTCCAGCGCCGCGGCCAGTTCGTGAACTTCGAACGCATGAAGCTGCCGCCTGCTTCGAACGTAGCGAAGGAAGATCTGCCTGACTTCTTCACGCAGCGCGACAAGTACGCCGCCTTCCTGACCGTGCAGACCGAAACTACGGTTGCTTCGCGCTGACCGTGGGTGCCTCGGGTAAGCCCGGTTTTGGCGCGGGTGCCCCGGGTAAGCCTGCCTTTGGCTTACCCGGGGGTTTTCTCTTCCCACCACACGACACCTACCAAGCCCGCCAGCGTCGCCGCTGCCGCGGATTAAACGGATTCCGCACTCCTTGCACACCTACCTTGGCCGCATACCTAATGCGTTAGCATGATTGACTGTCTAATGCCGACGTAGTAAGGTTCCAGCGCCTCACCTTGCCTTATCAACCTACAAAGGGGGCCGCGGCATTGAGGTTTCGTCATATTTTTTTCTGTACCATTCTTTTGTCGGTGTGTCATAGCGGATTGACGCAACAACTCCACCAGGACAAGTCTCAACCGACAGATCGTTTTAGAGGAGCAATTGAGCGGCATTTGCGATCGAAGTTCCCTCAACAGCCATCCGAATCCGGCCAGCCCATTCCCGGCAAGTATTTGCTGGATCATAGATCCGTTCGCACAGGACAGCTCACTTCCCGAATCAAGACGACAGGCATTCGCCAGCAGCAAGGGATAGCGTCGCCCTCGCTGCCAAGTGTTCTTCCTGGAATCCAATTTCGGCCCACATTGGGTGCTGGAGATCTCGCAAATTCAATTGTCGCCGGCGACTTTAACGGCGACGGTACTAAAGATTTTGTAGTTGCGAACGGCGGAACGGACGACCTCTGGATGTATTTGGGCAACGGCGATGGAACGTTTCAGCTACCGCGAATCATCCCGTTAACCAAAGGACTCACGCCAGTCTATGTTGCAGCTGCCGATCTTCGCGGGAATGGCACGCTCGATCTCGTGGTCGCCGAATACGACAGCTCGACCGTGGCGGTCTTGCTCGGGAACGGTGACGGAACTTTCAGTTTTGAGAAACAGTATGTACTTCCGGAGCCACCGGCCGCACTTGCAATTGATGACTTCAATCGAGATGGCAAACTCGACGTCGTCGCTGTCATGGATACCGAATATCAGCCGCAGGGGCCCGGAGTTGAATACATCGCAACCCTGCTGGGAGACGGCACAGGATCATTTGCCGCGCCCCTGATCACTAAGAATCCCGGTATCTACAGCTCCGCCGAAAGCATCGTTTCCGGCGATGTAAATCACGATGGTCTGCCCGATGTTTTGATCACGGGTCCAGGCAATGAGAACGCTCAGATCTACCTCAATGCCGGCGATGGGACATTTACTCCCGGCGCTATCGTGATACGCAACATTGACCCATTTGTTGTTCTACTTGCTGGCGCACTTGCCGACGTAAATGGCGACGGCTGTTTAGACGCCTTGGCTGCCGATGTCACTGGGTATGTGCAAATTTCACTCGGTGATTGCAGCGGGGACTTTGCAGCGCCGAGCATGGTGCCGATGGGCGATAGCATTTCCTCCATTGCCGTGGCCGACATGAATGGAGATGGTCACCTCGATCTTGTTTCGACCAGCATTCCGGCGCTTCTGGACCAATCGTTGGGAGGACCAGTGGGCGGAAATAGCGTTGCCGTTTCATTCGGCGACGGAAAAGGGAACTTCACGCCTGGTCGCGTTTACGTTACGACCGGCATGTCGTACTCGGTCGCGATCGCGGATTTCAATGGCGATGGCCATCCAGATGCCATAAGCGCCAGCCCTGATACCGGTACGGTGTCGGTCCTTATCAACGACGGTTCGGGCGGCTTCGGTTTCCCGCAGGGCGAGTGGGTCGGGGCCCGGCCTGGGGGAATTAACGACGTTGAGTCCTCGCCCTCGTTCGTCGACCTGAATGGAGACGGAAAGCCGGATATGGTCCTGGTGGACGGGGGCGACTCCGGCGAATATCTCATTACCGCGATGTTAAACGACGGAACAGGCCGTTTTTCCGCGCCAATTATAAGTGATGCCGGCATCAGCGTCCTCTCCGATTGGATGGGCGACTTTCGGTTAGGTGATTTCCGCAACACCGGGCATCCTGATTTTGTCGGAATCGGTTTGAACCTGACCTATTCGGGCGGAACGCAATATATCTTCTTCGCACCCGGTAATGGAGACGGCACGTTCGGTAAGTCCAGCCTCGTCGCGATGACGGGTGCGGACGGGGCAATGACCACCGGTGATTTCAACCGCGACGGCAAGCTCGATATCGCCGCTGTCGGGAACAACCCAAACAACCTAAACGATTCCGGTTGGCTCCTGAGCACCTTTCTCGGCAATGGAGATGGCACTTTCCGCCCGGGTGGCAGCGTGCCTTTCACCGATTCGGCGAATGAAATCAATCGCGTCTTCGTCGGTGATTTCAATCGCGATGGCATCCTGGACATCCTCGTTTACGACACCGCGAATACCGCAAACCAAGATGGCACGTTCAATTCGTATGTGTGGGAGTTCCTGGGCAACGGCGATGGAACCTTTCAGTCTGGCCAACAGCTCTTCTCGCCCTTTCAACCTTTGACCTTGGCCGACGTGAACGGCGATTCATTTCCCGACATCGTTCGCTACGACCTTGCATGGCCAACCGCCACCACCCAAACTGCGGCGCCGGCAAGGTTTACCACCTACCTTGGGCAACCGCCCGGGACCTTTGCTCAGAGCAGCTCTTATGCGCCCTACGACGGCATTCCCGCTGAATTTCCGCCTGTAATCCAGTTTGGCGATCCGGCGGCATCATCATGGATTGCCGATCTGAACGGAGATGGCAAACCGGACGAGGTTGCCGTTCAGCGATCTCCGCAGCCTCTAAGCGAAGACCACTATGCTCAGATCCTGGTGGGCAATGGCGACGGCACTTTTACGCCGACTTACGATGTATTCGATTTTGTGAACGGTTACCCCGCCTACGCTCACTTCCTCGACGGAAGCAACGTTGCTGATCTCGTAGAAATCGATGACGTAGCGAACGCCCTGCGCGTCTTTAAAGGAGCCCCGGCGCCCGCCCTGCAGATGTCACTGGAAGAGGATCAAGTAAACGGAACTAACGGCTGCGGCTGGGTGTTTCTTAACGTTCCCAGCGGATCCGACACGAACGTCGCCCTCTCGTCGAGTGTGCCGGGAGTCGTCCTTCCGAATGTAACCGTTCCGGCAGGTTCACTGAGCCAGCAATTCTGTTACACGCTGAGTTCGACTTACGATTGGCGCCAGGTCTTCGATATCAGGGCGCAGTTGGGCAGCGACAGTGCTGTCGCATTTGCTTCTCAAAGCTACTCGGTCGGCTTCTCGGAATCCATCGATCCGGGCGCTGATCAAGTCATCTATGCCGGTCAGGCCACGGCCCCCGTGACGGTCACTCTGACTTCCAATCAGGGTTACAGTTCGACGGTAAGTCTCAGTTGCGCTGGATTGCAAACTGGAGAAAGCTGTACCTTCAGCCCGGATACCTTGAACGTTTCGCCAACGCAGCCCGTCAGCACGACCCTGGTTGTCAACACAAGCGCGACCACGAGCACCCAAGGTTTCGCGCCCGTCACGGTTGTGGCGTCGGACGCAAATGTTACCCATCGTCAGAGCTTCAAGGTTGCGGTCACCACACTTGTGGTCAGTGGATCGGCAAGTGTCGTTCCAGCGATATCACCTGGCAGCGGAACCGCCGAGATCTACATCAACCACGGATTTCCACCGTACCAGTTGAGTTGCTCCGGTTTGCCCGCCGGCGCGATCTGCTCGTTTTCAGGAACTCAGGTTGCTTACCCCAATCAGACCGCCCTGATAATGTCGCTGAATGTTCCATCAGGTCTTACGCCGCAGAATTATCCATTCACGGTCACCGTGACGAGCGGCCAAACTTCAGCATCGATGCCATTGACTCTGGCGGTTGAGGATTTCGCTTTGCAACCGCCCGTCTCGGGCAGCGCCTGGGGTCTTCCGGGGAGCACTTCGACGGTGAACCTGACCGCCCAGGCACTCAGCGGCACCGTCAACTTGACCTGCACGGTGGACGCAGGCACTTGCACAGCAGCCCCGGCCTCTCTCACTCCCAGTGGAGGCCAAGTCAAACTCACCGTTTCAGAACCTGCAAATGCTTCGGTTGGCGCTAAGACGTTGACCGTAACCGCTACGTACGGGACGTTAACGCACAGTATTGCGTTTCCGTTTTACGTCGCCGATTACAGTGGCACGCTTAGCAGTTCTGCACTAACGATTGCGCGCGGCGGAACGGGCGGAGTGTCAGCCACGGTGCAGGCGACCACGGCCTTCAGCGGGAACGTGTCGTTCGCTTGCAGCGGCCCCGCGCAGGTGACTTGTAACTTCTCGCCGGCAACCGTACAGCTAACCGGAGCAAACTCACAAACCACCAATATCACGGTGGTCGCCAGCAATGTAGCGGCGGTCCCTGCGGGAACGACTCGACGCATCTTTGCGTTCGCATTCCTCTTCCCCTTCGGCCTCGTGCTTGGAGTTGCGAGTACGAATAGGTCCCGAATCATCGCGACAGCTGTTCTGGTTTCAGTTTTGGTTTTGGCCTCAGTGTCCTGCGGAGGTGGCGGCGGCTCGACGGTCACCAATACGGGCGGAGGAAGCACTTCGACTAGCGGAGGTGGAGGAAGCGCGACTTATACTGTGACCGTGACCGCAAATCTCGTCGGCGCGCCTGCGTCCAGGACGCTGGGAACTGTTACCGTCACCGTGACGCACTAAGAGATTCAAGGCCCTCTTTTCGCTGGAGTGGTTTGCTCTCCGAACCCCCACGCCCGCATCGCGTCGGAGCGTCCCGTGTTTTAAACTAGAGTCAATCGTGCGCAAAACTATTGCCTTCATCCTCGCCCTCGTCGGGCTCTTCGACTCCATCTACCTGCTGTGGATGTACCTCTCGCCGTCGATCCCCATGGTTTGCTTTGGCGGCGGCTGCGACGCGGTCCGCGCCAGCGAGTACGCCCACCTGCTCGGCATACCAACTCCCGTGTACGGCGTGGTCATGTATGCAGTCTTGGCGGCGCTGATGTTCTGGGAAACCCTGAACGAGAACGCGGGCTGGACCCGCCGCGCGGTACTTGCGATCTCTGCAGCCGGAGTCGCTGTCTCGATCTGGCTGACCTACCTCGAGGCCGCCGTCGTTCACGCTTGGTGCGCGTGGTGTGTCACGCAAGCACTCGCCGTGACCCTGATCTTCGTGCTCTATGCCACCGTGCAGAAGGAGCGCTACGCGAAGTTCGGATTCCGTTCGGCCCCGGCGCGCCGTGCGTGGAACGTGTTGATGATCGCCATCGCCGTCGGATGCGTCTCGTTCTACTTTCTGCAGCGCGCGGAATTGAAGCAGGCGCAAGCGCCTCCGCCGCCGCCCGCCACCAGCATCGCCGAGCGCGTCATCCGTCCCGATAGCCATGTCTTCGACAACGTGCAGTCGCCCGTGACCTTCGTCGAGTTCGGCGACCTGGAGTGCCCCGCCTGCGCCGCCGCTTACCCGACCATCCGTGACCTGCGCGCGCAGTACGGCGATCGCGTGCGCTTCGTCTTCCGCCATTACCCGTTCCCGCAGATGCATCCGTTTGCCCTCAAAGCCGCTGTGGCCTCCGAGTGCGCGGCACAGCAGGGCAAGTTCTGGCAGTTCGTGGACCGCGCCTACGCTGCCAACGGTGACCTCGCCGTGCCGTCGCTGGAGCGCTATGCCGGCGAACTCGGGCTCGATACGCAGGCCTTTCACCAGTGCCTGGCAAGCGATGCCACGCTTCCCATTGTCGAGCGCGACCAGGCGGACGGCCTCGCTCTCGGCGTGCGCGCCACGCCCACCTTCTTCGTCGGACAGCGCAAGATCGAAGGCGCGCTCTCCGCCTACCAGTTCTCGGCGTTGCTGGCCGAGGACTTGAGCAAGCAGCAGAAGGCGCCGCCTATATCTGCAACGCCTGCGCCCAAGACGCCCGCGCCGAAAGCGGCTTCGAAGCCTGCCGCCGAAAAGAAATCCGTTACCGGAGCAGCACTCAGCTTAAGCGGCACTGGAACGAGCAGCGGCTTCCTCGATATCAAGGGCGCTTCCACCGATTGCAGTGAAGATGCCGCGAAAGGCCCTCAGCCCACGGTGATTCACACTGCGGACGCGGAGAAGAAGCTGGCGGCCGGCGCGGTGTTCGTCGACGTCCGCTCCGCCGACGACTATCGCAAGTCCCATATCAAGGGCGCGATTAACGTGCCGCTGCTCGATGTGGACCAGCGCGCTCGCGACCTGTCGAAGCAGAAACCGATCGTGGTGTACGAGGGAGGAACGGCTGCGGGCGACGTTTGCGCCGCCGCGAAGTCCGCCGCACGCGTGCTCAACAGCCGCGGTTATCGTGCCGTCGTGTACCAGGAAGGCCTGAAAGACTGGGAAAAAGCAGGCGGAGCGGTGGAGCGATAATCGGATCATCCGGTCATCGGGCCAACAGAATTCATCTGCGGCATGCTGTTGACCCGATGTCCCGATCGCCCGATGACCCGATTCTTACCGCGGCCGTTGCTGCAACTGGTGCGTGTTCCGGCTCCCGCGATAAGCCTGCATCTGCAACGGCTGCGCCGTCTTGTAGGTCAGTTGCGTCTCCGCCGGCAAACCCTTCTTCTTGCCGGTGAGGACTTGCGCGCCCGCGCCGCCGGCTCCGCCGAGAACCGCGCCGATCGCCGCGCCCTTGCCGCCGCCGAGCAACGCCCCGAGTACAGCGCCAATCGCGGCTCCGCCACCGACGTACTTCGCCGTGCGCTTGTTCGCGCCCAGCCCAGCGCCGCTGCTGCTCGAGCCGGTCGCGCCGGCCGCGGTCAGGTTATAGCGCGTGCCGCTCACCGTAACCGAGCGCAGGTCGAGAACGGTGTCCTTGCCGTCGGGCGAGGTCTGTGCCACCAGTCGCGCACGGCTGCCGGTGGGAATCGCCACGCCGCCCTGCCCGTCGGGAACATCTTCGCTGACGGTCGCGGCATAGGCCGTGCCCGCCGCCGGATGCGCCGGAATGGCCGTGTCGGTGCGGACCTTGATTTCCGTGCTGGCGGGAATGGTTCGCATCTGCGCCACGGCGCTGATGCCGGCAAACAATACGAAGAGAATCAAAATCTTGAGTTTCATCGAATCCTCCTGAAGCATGAAGACGGGTTTGTAACAGAGCCTAACAACCAGATGCATCCAAATCCCACCGAGAGGTCTCAGTTGCCC
>JBOGLI010000387.1:0-6041 GCA_050746165.1 Terriglobales bacterium
ATGGTGGCCAGGGACGGAATCGAACCGCCGACGCCAGCCTTTTCAGCCCAGAAGTATGTAGTGTTTTGAACAACTTACGTGACTCCAGGTGGCCGCCTAAGTCATTGAGAAGTCGTGAAAGACGCGCGAATCATGGGTGGAGATCGTGGGTTCGAAAGAGCCCGCCGTCGCGAGCCGAGGCAGGTGAAATTCGGAAGTCGGAAGAATGGTACGGATTTTTGTGACCCATTCTGCACCAGGCAATAGTCAGCAAATGGGTAGATAAGCTGATTTCCACTCCAGTTCCCCGGGCCAGTTCCGCCAATCGCCCAAAGATCGCCGTCGATTGTCGACGACTGCGTCTCGCATGCGAAGCAACTCCTATGGACTGCCGATGGCGTTGGTCTCGTGCAGCAACGGAGCATCGCCGCACATGCTGCAGTTGCGTGACAATACGCGAACACCAGTCAACTCGATGTGACACGACAGATAGTCGGATCTCGTCGGTTCGTCGCGCATCAGGTCGGTCGTGAGGTACTTCTTGTTGTCGTCGGCGAAGACAGTGGCGACAACGGCAGCTCCTCCCATGTCATTCTGCACGCGCACCGCCGCCAGGAAATTGCACCCCGATGAGATGCCTACTCCCAAACCCAATTGCGCCGCCAGTTTCTGCGCCATCAGGATCGAATCTCCGTCCGGAACGGCAATCACTGGATCAAGCTGCTTTAGATCCACAATGGCCGGGATAAACTCGTCGGAGACGCCCTGGATGCGATGGTGGCCGACCTTGCGACCGGTCGACAGCGTCGGGGATTCCGCCGGTTCGACAGGATGAATGCAAACTTTGGCATTCTGCTTGCGCAGATAGCGGCCGACACCCATCACTGTTCCGCCGGTGCCGACGCCGGCCACAAATGCTTCGATCTGAACGCCGGTCGTGCGAAGTTGCAGGTCGATCTCAGGGCCGGTCGTCTTCTCGTGTGCTTCGATATTGGCCTCGTTCGAGAATTGTCGCGGCAGGAAGACGTCTGGCTCGCGTGCGGCCAAGTCCTCTGCCATACGAATAGAACCCAGAAAGCCACCCTGTTCTCGGCTGACGGGCACGATCCCGGCGCCGTAGCTCGCGATTAGTTGCTTGCGTTCCGTGCTCATCCAGTCAGGCATAAAGATCATGACTCGATGACCGAGCGCGCGGCCGATTGCGGCGAAAGATATCCCAGTATTGCCGCTAGTTGCCTCGGCAATGGTTGCACCGGGTCTGATCTTCGCCTCAGCATAGGCACGCCGCAAGATGTGTAGAGCCATCCTATCTTTAATGCTACCTGTCAGGTTCATCTGCTCGCACTTGGCGAATATGATCCGCTGCTGCCCACAAAAGCGGAAATCGATGGCGAGCAGGGGCGTGTTCCCAATCATGCGGGACAATGCGGCAAAACGGCTGATGCAGGTTGGCTCGGTCACTCGACGATTCCCATGGCGTTAAGTGCCCGACGCTGCCGGTCGACCTTGCTTGAGGAAGCTGACGAATTCGGCAGCCTTGCGCGTTAAACCCGGAAACGTCGCCACGGATGTACCGTCGGGGCGAACGATGGCGTAAAGCGGTAGGGCCACCGTTCCGAAATTGTCCTGCTGCATCTTCTGCTGCTTCTCGTAGATCGTGCCCGCGCCGTCGGTGTACAACCGCACGGTTACAAACTTCTCCAGCTCGGACTTCACTTCGGGCTTCGGAAACATGTTCGCTTCCATCCAGCGGCAGTTCGTGCAGGTGTAGCCCGTGAAATCAATGAACACGAGCTTGTTCTGCTGCTTGGCCGTGGTGAGCGCACCGTTGTAGTCGTTCAGAAGCCATTTGATCTCCCCGGAAGAGGCTTCGGCGGTCATGGTGCCGATGCCAAGCTCGGCGGACGATGGCGGTAAGAAAGAATCGAGTTCGCCGAGGCGACGGCCGAACAGCCCAGGAACGAGCGCGATGGTGATTGCCAGGAATGTCAGGGCGGCGATCAGCCGGACAGCTCCGAGGTGTTCGACTTTTTCATCGTGCTCGAAGCGGACAAGTCCGAAGATGTACAACACGATCGCGATGCCGCATGCGATCCAGATCGCCAGCACGGTTTCCCTTGTGAACACGCCCCAATGCCATACCAAGTCGGCGTTTGAGAGGAACTTCATCGCGGCGGCGATCTCCAGGAATCCCATAACGACCTTCACCGCGTTCATCCATCCACCGGCGCGCGGCAGCTGCGAAACCAGTTGCGGTGCAAGCGCGAGAAGGAAGAACGGCAGCGCGAACACGGTCGAGTACGCCAGCATGCCGGCCAGTGGCCAGCGCCAGTTTCCCCGCGCGGCCATGACCAGCAGCGTACCGACAAACGGTGCGGTACAGGTGAACGACGTCAGCGTGAACGTACCGCCCATCAGCAACGCTCCAACGACGCGGCTGCCCTCCTTGCTGCGGGTAATGGCGTCGATCTTGTTCATCCAGCCCGAGGGAACTTGGATGAAATAGGCACCGAATAGCGAGAACGCAAAGGCGAAGAAGATTGCAGTGATCAGCAAATTGACCCACGGGTTGGCAGCGAGTTGGTTAACACCGCCAGCGCCGAAGATCAATGCGAGCGCCAGGCCAAGCGCGGTGAAAGTAAGAATGATTCCGACGCCGTAGATCAGCGCCTGTCGTACCGCGCCATGTCGTGTTCCCGAGCCGTGGTTCGAGAAGTAGCTGACCGTGATCGGCACCATTGGAAATACGCAAGGTGTCAGCAGCGATAGCGCTCCCATCGCAATCGCGAGCCACAGAAACGAGCGGAACGAGTTCGTCTGGATGGTGTTGAAAGTCGGCGGCGTGACTGCGATGGTTGAAGGCGGGGCTTTGGCGCTGGGAACCTCTGACGGCACTGCGGCAGCGGCCATCGTTGCAGGTTGTCGCGGCATATCGATGGTGGCGCCGGGCGTTCTGCTGGGCGAATTTGCGGTTACCGGCTTCGCGGTCGGCGGTGCTCCAACCTCGCGAACGGCCGCGATTATCACCGCAGCAGAAACGCTCACCTTTCTCGGCGGAAGGCACATGTGGTCGTTACAGGTTTGGTAGACCACATCAGCTGTGAGCGTCTGTTTTCCGGCGCCCCCAGCCGCTTTCACCGGGATGCGAAAGGTTGCTTCGCCCTCGTAATACGCAACGTTCATCTCGAAGTTTGGATCGAACGCGATTTGCGGGTCAGGCGATACGATATCGCCAGCGAGGCGGAACGGCTGACCTGGCGGTATCCCGATGCGCGTGCTTGTCGGGCCACCCGACATCGGCTCCGTGGAATAGAGGTGCCAGCCGTCGGCGATGTGCGCAGTCAGCAATGCATCGAAGGCGGCGTCGGAAGCTACTGAGCCGCGGCTCGTGCCCAACGAGAGCTTCACCGGCTGCGGTTCGGATTGCGCATGCATCGCGGCGCAGCAAAGCACGACAACAGCAACGATCCGTCCCATCGTGCAGGCCACTTTGTTCGTGGCGCGATTCGAGTTCAAGCAATCGTCTCTTTCCGCCGAAGTAGTTAATGCGTTGCTGCGGCCGCAGGATTCTGCTGCGGCGCAACCCGCACATACGCTGACTGCAGCACCTTCTTTGTCACTTGGTCCTGAACGAACGCGACCACCGACAGCTTATTTGGATCGATGACGTAGCGTTCCTCCTTAAAGCTGACCTTCATCCCGACGCGCTTGAACAGATCAGCGGCATAAGAATCGTAGTACTTCAGGTTCGTTGCGCTGATGTCCATGAGGTTGAACGTGTACTGCACTGCGGCGTTATTTCCAGGCTCGATCGCGAATCCGGCTGGCCCCGACGCGATAGGCGTTGCCAGGTTCCGGACGACCATCGGATGGAATCGCAAGCCGTTTTCGCCGCTGTAGCTCACCTGATTCTCAACAAGCGCAATCATCAGCCGCAGCGGATTGCCGGTATTCTCGAATTCAGGAAGAGCCGCTTCCACCTTCACTCCTGCGCCTGCGAGCTTCGCGGCGAGATCGATCTGCGCCGCCTCAGGCGTGTTCAGCCGATTCTCGATTCGTTTATCGAGGGCATCGAAGACGCGCACAGCCTCGCTCTTCATGCCGTCGCCTGGGTGTACGCGCTCGCCATCGAGGAACACTACGGGCGCGCCATGCACGTCGTAAAACTTTAAGCGCTCCTCGGCCGACGCATTGCTCATCGGGTCCGGGTGCGGTGCGTGCATGTGATAGACGATCAGCGCCAGCTCGTCGCGATCATATCGCTTTAATTCAGCATCGAAGGCGAGGTCCACCGAAGTACACGGCTCGCATCCGGCGCCCGTAACGAACTCGGCGAGGACCACGCGCTTCGCACGGTTATTGGGCGCCTGGTAAGGATCCGGGTGGAGTGGAGTGCTGAAGCGCACGCGATAAATGTCGTCGAGGTCGGCTTGCAGCCCCTGCGCACTGCCGCCGTGAGACCCCGCATACAGCTCGTCCAGGTGCTTGATCTTTGCGGCGGCAAGCTTGCCGGTCAGCGCCGCGTCCATCAAGTACTTGAGCGCATCCGCGATGTTGCCCCGGCGCTCGGCAATGTCCGAGAGTCCGGTCATGGCTTCCATGATCGGCTCGATCTTGTTTGCGTCCTGGAAGGCACGGGTCGCGCCGTCAAGGTCGCCAGTCTTCAGTAGAACGGACCCGAGGGTCGCGTTGATGGCGGCGGCAAAAGCCTGGTAGTGCGCCCTAGCTTCTTCGACCGGGAACACATCGACTTTCGCGGTCGGATCGCGTCGGCGGGCATAGAGCTCCTTGCGCTGCAACATCCGCCGTTCGTTGTCTAGATAGTCCTTCTCATTCAGAAGCGGGACCGCCTTACGCGCAAGATCAGCGGCCGTGTCCAGCAGCAGGTCGCTGCCGGCGAGGTTCTTCGCGATTTCGTAGTAGAACTCGGTGCGAGCGTATGCCGGTGCGCTGGTCGTGCCTGCAACAAACCTCTCGACGACCGCCTTGGTTGCCACCGGATCGCGCTTCTGCGGCTCTTGCAGTTCGCGAAGGGTCATCTTCGGATCGCGGAAGAGGACGTAAACAACGTTGCCAATGTACGGGTAGGTCGGGTAATCGGCGACCAGCTTCACCAGCGCGTCCGCGCGCTCCATCGGATCGGCGATGTGTGCTGCCGCCTGGTAAGCCTTCTCGTCCGGCTCTAGGTCGATCTTCGCAGCCGCAGGAGCGGCTTGCTTTGGCTTGTCTGCGGCAGCAGGATTCGCGGCAGGCGGTGGTGTCGACGGCTTGTCTTGAGCCGCTGCAAGCACGCCGATCGATACGAGCGCGAAGAGATGCACTACCAGTTTTGAGCTCAAACGCTGCTTTGCGAATTCAATCATGCACATCCCTAATAAATGTTTTCTTAGTTTGACTTCTCGCCTTGATTACCGGCTTTCGCTGCCGCCAGTAGCGCCTGTATTTGCATATCGGCTATATCGTGCTGGCGCTGATCGAACGTGTCCGGACGGAAGTAAACTTTGCCATCGGCGCCGATGAGGAACGTCGCCGGAAAGGCTCTCACCTTGTAAACATCAGTGCAGAACTTAATATCGCCTTTCAGAGGTATGAATCCCCAGCCCCGGCTCTTCACCAAAGGCATCACGAACGGCGCCTGCTCCTCAAATCCATTCACTCCCAGGAAAACGAGACCAGAATCCTTGTATTTCAAATACAGATCCTGCAAATACGGAAAAGATCTCATGCAGGGACCACAGTTCGGATACCAGAAATCCACTAGCACGACCTTTCCCTTGAAATCGTCCAGGGAGACCTTCTTCCCGTTGATGAACGACTCGATCGTGAAAGGAATCGCTGGCTTCGCATTGGCCGACCGCGTGTCCCACACCTCCGCATCCACGGTGCTCTCGGTCTTGCCAAGCTTCTTGCCGTATTCATAAAGTGCAGCCTGCACCTCTCGGACAGGGGCTGCTGCAAAGGTCTTCAGCAGGTCGGAGTAGGCGGTCTCTGTCTTTCCAGCGAGATCTTGCGCTTTCGCGGTCAGAAGCTGAAGACGTGTCTTGTCAAATGCAAAGCTTGGA
>JBOGLI010000388.1:0-5125 GCA_050746165.1 Terriglobales bacterium
CTGCAATACTGCTTGGGAAAGGAACGAACCATGCCAGCTTCAATCCCTGAAAAATACGCCGACCTCTTCAAGAAAAAAGCGTTCGCCAGCCTCGGTACGATCATGCCCGACGGGCGTCCGCAGGTCACGCCGGTGTGGGTGGATTTCGACGGACGTTACCTGCTCGTGAACAGCGCCCGCGGCCGCAAGAAGGACGAGAACATGCGCCGCGATCCGCGCGTCTCCGTCGCCATCATCGATCCCGAAAATCCGTACCGCTACGTAGAGATTCGCGGACGCGTCGCCGAAGTCACCGAGCAGGGCGCGGCGCAGCACATCGACAAGATGGCCAAGAAGTATCTCGATAAGGACAAGTACCCGTTCGCCCAACCCGGCGAGGTGCGCGTGCTCTATAAGATCGAGCCCGAGCACGTCTCCGCCATGGGATAGGTCGTTAGTACTTTTGTGTGGGTGGAACGACAGGCGCGGTCTTGGCTACCTTCTTCGCCTGCTTTTCCTTGCGGGTATCGCGTCGCGCGGGGACGCGAACGCTTGCCTTCTTGTGCCATCCGCCGTTGGCGTTGTAGCCGCGGTGCCGCGACTGCGCGCATAACGTTGCCGTTACGAGGCAAACCACTGCGGCGATCAAGCTCAGCTTACGCATAATGGGGAAGGCGAACGTATTGTCTCAGCAAAGGGCCCGCCCGTAAATAGAGCAAAAGTGGTGCGAACATCTGGCGACCGGCGACTGGCGGCTGCCTTACCGGGCGGGCACGCCGCCGGCGGGCCCTTCGCCGCGCAACATGTTGATGTCCAGCGTATCCAGTTCGAGGAACTGGCGCACAATGGGATTCTCCGCGTTGGGCATGTCGTTCACGTCGCCGTAGAAGGCCACTTTGCCCTGGTGCAGGAAGATGACTTTATCGGCGAGCTTTTCCGCCAGCCGCATGTCGTGCGTCACCACGATACTGGTCAACTTCAACTGAAACTTTAACTTCTTGATCAGATCGCCAAGCAATTGCGCCATCAGCGGATCGACCATTGTCGTCGGCTCGTCGTACAGCACGGCCTCCGGCTGCGCCGATAGCGCCCGCGCGATTGCCACCGAACGCTTCATCCCCGTGGAAAGGTCGGAGGGCAGCAGGTCACGCATCGCTCGCACGCCGACCATCTCCAGCAACCCGTCCACGATCTGGTAGATCTGCTGCTCGTTCAGATCGCCGCGCTCGCGCAGCGGGAACGCCACGTTTTCTCCGACCGATAATGAATCGAAGAGCGCGCCGTTCTGGAACACCATCGTGACTTTCTTGCGGATGCGCTCCATCTCGTGGTCGCTGTATTCGGTAATGTCCTCGCCCGCCACCCAGACGCGCCCCGAATCGGGCTTGAGGAATCCCATGATGTGATGGAGCGAGACGCTTTTCCCGACGCCGCTGCGCCCGAGGATGCACACCGTCTCGCCCGCATCGACGGTGAAGCTGACGTCGTCGAGCACCACGTGGCTGCCGAAGGCCTTGCACACGTGCTGGAATTCGATATACGCCTTTTGCCCATTGCTCATGTTCGTTGTTGTGCCCGCTCGAAATCCTCGGGAGTGTTCAGATTGTCGAACATTCGTACGTCAAAAGCCAGCTTCGTCAATTCGTCCTCGCCGATTTGCTGGACCGAGGTCTCCCCAAACACTCGTTCGATCTTGTGCCGCCCTTTCTGTAGTAACTGTTCCGCGAGCGCGCCGAACTCCCGCCGATACACGGCGCACAGCGGCTGAAACCGTCCCTCTGTGTAGGGAACAGTCACCACCGCCGTCCCACGCTCCGCCTCTTCTACCAGGAACCTCAGGAAATCCGGCCTGACGAACGGAATATCCACCGCCAGAATCACGTTCAGTTCGGTCTCGCTTGCGGCCAACGCCGCGTGAATGCCGCCCAGGGGCCCGCAGTCGGGATAGATATCTTCGATCGCATCGGCCCCGAACCTGTCGCGCGGGCCGCAGGTGCGCACGCGCTCAGTGACGGACCAGGCCAGCTCGTGCATGATGGTCAGCAGCATCCGCCCATTCAGCGTCAATGCCGCCTTGTCGCGGCCCATGCGCGTGCTTTTGCCGCCGGCGAGGATGAAGGCGGTGACCTCCACGCCCTGATCTTACCAGTAATCAATTACTAACCCTTTCGTGCTACAATCGCGCCTCGATTGGCCCCTTTGACGGCGCTATCCGCCGCGCCTTACGGGCCTGGGTCCGCAATGAACATCCGCCGACGGCTCCTCTACGCGATGTTGATCCTGGCTTCGATGACCTCGATTGCGGTCATCGGCTACCAGGTGCTCGGCGGTCCCAAGGTCAGCATCCTCGACTCCGTTTACATGGCCGTGATCACGCTGGCGGGCGTCGGTTACGGCGAGATCGTCGACACCAGTCACAACCCCGCGCTGCGCCTGTTCAACATGTTCGTCGTCGCCGTCGGGGTGATGATCACGGTGTACGTCTTTTCCGTCGTTACCGCGTTTCTCGTCGAAAGCGAAATTACCAATCTTTTCAGGAGGCGCAGCATGCAGAAGCGCATCCGCGATCTCAAGGACCACTTCATCGTTTGCGGCCTCGGCGACACCGGACGCTATGCCTGCGAGGAATTGCACCGCACGGGAACGCCCTTCGTCGTCATCGAGAGCCACGAGGACAGCATCCAGCGGTTCAAGAACCATGAGAGCGGCAGCTACAAGGAAATCCTCTACGTCCTCGGCGACTCCACCGACGAGGGCGCGCTCGACGAAGCCGGCGTGGAACGCGCCCGCTGCATCATTGCCGCCGTGCAGTCGGACAAGGACAACCTCGTGACCACGGTGGTCGTGCGGCAAAAGAACCCGTACGCGCGCATCGTGGCCCGCTGCACCGATACCAAGTTCGCCGACCGCGTCCTGCGCGCCGGCGCCAATGCCGCGGTTTCGCCCAACTCGATCGGCGGGCTGCGCATGGCCAGCGAAGCGTTGCGGCCGCACGTCACCAATTTCCTCGATCTCATGCTGCGCGAGAAATCGCGCACCCTGCGCATCGACGAGATCGAGATAGGCGCGAACTCGCCGTGGCTGGGAAAATCGATCGAGGAGCTGCGCTTCCGCGGCCGCTATCACCTGCTGCCGCTGGCGGTGAAGTCCACCATGGGAGAGCAGAAACAGGACTTCCTGGTGAATCCGCCCGACACACTCTCGCTGCAAGCAGGCACCGTGGTGATCGTCATGGGCGACGTCGAGGAGATTCGCCGCGCCCGCGCCGATGCCACCAGTTCGGCACATCTCCACGCCGGAGCACACTAAAGTGAAAAGTAGAAAGTAAAAAGTGAAAAGTAAGAAGGAGAAAGCAAGTCGTACCGTATGTTTTCTTACTTTTTACTTTTCACCTTTCACTTTGCAAACTCCCCTAGCTCAGGTCGGCTGGCGCCCAGAGAATTTCCAGGCCGATGATGCGTCCGGTGAGGTCCAGTTCCAGCCTTCCGGCGGCGAGCGTAACCGCGTCGCCGGTCATGTTCGGGAAGGTGACATAAAGCCGCGGCTCGAGGAAGCGCGCGTTGGCATTGGGCCGGATGAAGTCCATCGCCTCGCGCGAACGCAAGGTCTTGGGCAGCTCCAGTGAAAAATCGGCAAGATCGCCATTCTCCGACAGCGACACCGCCACTTCCACCGGCACGCGCGCGCGGACCTCGTCCTCTTCCATCGTGCCATTCGGGTTAAAGGCAACGTAGTACTGGTACCCGCTGCTGGGATCGAATTCGCTGCGCTCCACCAGGATCGACATTCTCACACTTCGCCCTTTCGCCGCTCTCTTGTACCACAGCCGATTGCCCGCTGGGAACAAAAAGGCGGCCCGATGCAGTCCCAGGACCTCGAAGGGCATCTAATTCCAGAGCTGCCATTTCAGGAGCATTGTCTATGAACACGAAATTATCCGTGCGCGTTCTACCCATGTTGGTGGTGCTCTCGCTGGCGCTCGCCTGCCAGAAGGGCGCAAGCGATGCGCAGATTACCGGACAGGTGAAGTCGAACCTGTCGGGCGATGCGGCCATTGCCGCGCAACCCGTCGACGTCCAGTCGCAAAACGGCGTCGTGACCCTCTCCGGCACCGTGCAAACCGATCAGCAGCGCGCCGCCGCTTCCACTGATGCGGCGCGCGTCAGCGGCGTGAAGACCGTGGTGAACAATCTGCAAGTGCAGCCGCAAGCCGCCGATAACACGCCACCCGCCGAGCAATCCGCAGCACCGCCGCCGGCGGAAAGACCGGAGCGACACCCGCGTGCCGTGCATGGCCATCGCACCGAGCGCTCGCGACCCGCGGAAGAAGCCGCGCCCGAAGTTGCAGCCGCGAGTACGCCGGCGCAGAACATGCCGATGCAGAGCGCGCCTGCCGTCGAGTCAACGAGACCCGCGACGGCGACGATTCCCGACGGGACCGAAATCTCCGTCCGCCTGAATGACCCGCTCGATTCCGGCACGGCGCAGCCCGGCCAGACTTTCCGCGGGACGCTGGCGCAAGCGATCACCGTAGACGGGCAAACCGTTCTGCCGACCGGCGCCGACATCGAAGGCCGCGTGGTCGAGGCAAAGAACGCGGCGCACTTCAGCGGCGGCTCGTCGCTGACCCTGCAACTCACGCGCATGATGGTGAATGGCAAGAGCTACGAGCTGCAGACCGACCAGTGGTCGCGGCAGGGAACGGCGCGCGGCAAGAACACGGCTGAAAAGGTCGGCGGCGGCGCCGCGCTGGGCGCCATCATCGGCGCGATTGCCGGCGGCGGCAAGGGCGCAGCCATCGGAGCGACCGTGGGCGCAGGCGCAGGAACGGGAGCGCAGGCCGTCACACGCGGCCAGCAGATCCATCTCGATCCGGAAGCGGTGGTGAACTTCCGCCTGACCCAGCCGCTGACGGTCACGCCCGCGGCACGGCGGAACCGTGAATCGCAACCGTAACGCCCGCTGCCGCGCGATGGCCTCACCAACTCCGGCCGTTCTCGGGTTGCGGTTTGGGGGTAACGTTGCTCGTAATAGCCCAAGCATAAGTACCAAACTCACTTCTGCCGTCCTTTTAGAATCAAAGGGTTGGGCGGCGCCAACCTGGGTTTCCCAAGAGTTTGGCTGGGTTCTCCCAAGAGTCCCAAGA
>JBOGLI010000389.1:0-4214 GCA_050746165.1 Terriglobales bacterium
CCTCAGCGTGAATCAGCGGCTTATTTTGCCTTTGGCCCGATGGCCCGATGACCCGATGACCCAATTCGGAAAACCACCCCCTTTGCCTGGCGTGCATCTTAAGAAATCGTGCGACCTCTCACTCCGGACGCCGCGGTGACATCTGCCCCTTCATTCGAACGCAATGTTTATGCAGGGCCTTATGCTGGGCACCCTCGGGATCGACGTTCTGGCTGCGATTGCTTTTCTCCTCCTCTGGTACCTGATTTTCGTGCGCTACAACCGGCGGCAGGCGATCGCGGCATTGCACCGGATGCGCAGCGCCTTCGCCGGTGAGGCGCAGATTATCGCTGTCCATTGGGCGGATGCGTCGCAGTTCTGCACCCGGCTGCGTGTGGACGGGGGGCTGTTTCTCCAGCCGACAGTGCGGGTCCGGCTGCAACCGCGCCAGCAGCCGCTGCAATGGATGTGGTCACGGGTGTCGCGGCGGCAGGAGATGATGACCTTCGAAGCGGACCTGGAATGCCCGCCTTCCTTCAACCTCGAAGTCCATAACCAGCGCTGGTGCGGGCACACGCGAAAATTTCCTGCCCACCACCTGCAGCGGCTGACGCTCGATCATTGCGGCCCGTTCGTGCTGACCACGCGCAACGAGTGGCAGCGCGACATCATGGGAATGATGAACGCGCTGATGGCTTCGCGCGACTGTGACCTTCTCAGCGTGACCTACAGAAAGAACTCGCCCCATTTCTCCGCCTCCATGCCGCTCGCCTGCATCGCCTCGGAAATCGAAGGCGACACAAGGATCTTCGAGGTGCTGCGCGAGCTGGCATCGTGCGGGCAGGCATCGCGGTTCTGAAAACAAGTGCTCAGTGCCGAGTGCTGAGTGCTGAGCGATGGGTCCGCTAAGCACTCTGCACTAAGCACTGAGCACTTCTGTTCCTTTCTGTTACCCTAGAGAGCCTTTCAAGCACAACGGAGCATTCTCGTGAAGCTACTGGTGATTGGTGCGGGCATGATGGGGACGGCCGCCGCGTATGACATGGCGCGCAACAATAACGTGGTGGCGGTCACACTGGCGGACAACGATAAGCGGCGGGCGAAGCAGGCCGCGGAACGCGTCAACCGCCTCGCCCGGCGCAAGGTGGCGCAGGCGGTGGGCATCGAGGCAGCAGAGCCGAAGAAAGCGGCCCGCCTCATGGGAGAGCACGACGCGGCGCTTTCGGCGGTACCGTATTTCTACAATGCCGGGCTATGCCGGGCGGCCATCGACGCGCGCTGTCACTTCGCGGATCTCGGCGGCAATAACACCGTCGTTAAAGAAGAGCTCGGCATGGGCAAGCAGGCGGAGAAGCGCGGTGTCGCCATCGCTCCCGATTGCGGCTTGTCACCGGGCATGGCGTCGATTCTCGCCGGGGAGCTGATGCGCCGCATCGGCGGCGAAGCAGAGGCGCTGAAGATCTACGTTGGGGGACTTCCCGCCGAACCCCAGGCGCCATTTATGTACCACCTAGTGTTTTCGGTGGAAGGCCTGATCAATGAGTATGCAGAGCCCGCCAAGATCCTCCGCAAGGGGAAGATGATCACCATCGAGCCGCTGACAGAGGTGGAGACCTTTCATATTCCCGGGTTCCCGCCGCTGGATGCGTTCCACACCTCGGGCGGCACCTCGACTTTACCGGAAACGTTCGCGGGCAAGGTCGGCGAGTGTTTCGAGAAGACGCTGCGCTACCGCGGTACGCTACCGGCGATTCGAGCACTCTATGATTTCGGGCTTTTCTCCAAGGACAAGGTGAAGGTGGGTAAAACGGAGATCGCGCCGCGTGAGCTGACGGCGCGTCTCATGTGCGACAAGCTGGCCGGCAACAACCATGCCGATGTCACCATCATGCGGGTGGAGGCGCACGAGAAGCGTCCGAGCGGATTGCGCGCGCGTATCGGCGGAGATAAGCGGGAGCCGCGCGTGCTCTCGTTCACCATGGTCGATCGCTTCGACAGCAAAACCGGCCTGACTTCGATGATGCGCACGACGGCATGGCCGGCGGCGGTCGTGGTGCAGATGCTGGCGTCGGGCGAGATCGCCAAGCGCGGCGGCATCCACCAGGAACTCGACATTCCCGCCGACGCGTTCCTCTCGGCAATGCACGAGCGGGGAATCAATATCGAATATCAGGAGCAGTAAGAAATAACCACGGATTGCCACGGATACACACGGATAGAAAAGAAGGATCCGTGCAAATCTGTGCCGATCCGTGGTGAATTACCTTACGCGAATAGGAATTCTTTCGTGCGCAGATCGCGGATCGCATCGCGCAGTTTCGCGGCCTTCTCGAACTCAAAGCGCTTGGCGGCCTCGCGCATGTCTTCTTCCAGCTTGGCGATATAGGCGTCCAGCTGCTCCTGCGATTTGAATTCGGGCAGGCCCTCGGCCGCGTCCAGCGAAACGTCGGAATAATCGGCCTCGACAATATGAACGAGCGTCATGTCCAGCGGGCGGACGATCGATTCCGGAGTGATGCCGTGCTCCTCGTTGTAGGCCGTCTGGATGGCGCGGCGGCGGTTGGTCTCATCGATCGCCTTCTTCATTGAGTCGGTCATACGGTCGGCGTATAGGATGGCGCGCCCATGAACATTGCGGGCGCAGCGTCCGACGGTCTGGATCAGCGACCCGGCCGAGCGCAGGAAGCCCTCTTTATCGGCGTCAAGAATGGCGACGAGCGAGACTTCGGGAAGATCGAGGCCTTCGCGCAGCAGGTTGATGCCGATGAGCACGTCGAACTCGCCCTTGCGCAGATCGCGCAGGATCTTGATCCGCTCCAGGGTTTCGATCTCCGAGTGCAGGTAGCGGCAGCGCACGCCGACTTCGCTATAGTACTCGGCCAAATCTTCGGACATTCGTTTGGTCAGCGTCGTGACCAGCACGCGCTCGCCCTTGCTGACGCGGTCGCGGATTTCGTGCAGCAAATCGTCGATCTGCCCCTTCACCGGGCGGACTTCGACCTCGGGATCGATCAGCCCGGTCGGGCGGATGATCTGCTCGACGACCACACCGGCAGCCTTGGTCAGCTCGTACGGCCCGGGCGTGGCGGAGACATAGATCACCTGGTTGACGCGGTTCTCGAACTCCTCGAACTGCAGCGGGCGGTTGTCGAGCGCCGAGGGCAGGCGGAAGCCGTATTCGATGAGCGTTTGCTTGCGCGAGCGATCGCCGTGCCACATCCCGTGCAGTTGCGGGACGGTCTGGTGCGACTCGTCGATGAAGAGCAGGAAGTCGCGCGGAACGTAGTCGAGCAGTGTCGGCGGCGGCTCGCCCGGAAGTCGGCCGGTGAAATGGCGAGAGTAGTTCTCGATGCCGTGGCAGTAACCGACTTCCTTGATCATCTCCAGATCGAAGCGGGTGCGCTGGTGGATCCGCTGCGACTCGACCAGCCGGCCCTGCTTTTCCAGTTCCGTCTCCCACCAGCCGAGTTCCTCGAGGATCGACTGCACTGCCGTCTTCTTCGACTCCGGCTTCATTACATAGTGCGTCTTCGGGTAGATGGGCAGCCGTTGGTATTTCTGCTTGACCGTTCCGAAAAGCGGGTCGATCTGCGCCAGCGATTCCACCTCATCGCCGAAGAGCTCAATGCGATAGGCATTGTCGTCGTAGGTAGGGAAGATTTCGATGGTGTCGCCGCGAACGCGGAAAGCGCCGCGGCGGAAATCGGTATCGTTGCGCTCGTAGAGAATTTCGACCAGCTTTTTGAGAATGTCCTCACGCTTGATGCGCTGGCCTTTTTCGAGGAAGAGCAGCATGCCGTAATACGCTTCCGGCGAGCCCAGGCCGTAGATGCAGGAAACGGACGCTACGATGATGCAATCACGGCGCTCGAACAATGATTTGGTGGCCGACAGCCGCAGCTTGTCGAGCTCGTCATTGATCGTGGCTTCCTTCTCGATGTAAACGTCGGCCGCGGGAATGTAAGCCTCAGGCTGGTAGTAGTCGTAATAAGAGACGAAATACTCGACGGCGTTATGCGGGAAGAATGACTTGAACTCATGGAAGAGCTGCGCGGCCAAAGTCTTGTTATGGGCCAATACCAGCGCCGGTCGGTTCGCTTCGGCGATGACCTTCGCCATCGTGAAGGTCTTGCCCGAACCGGTGACGCCGAGCAGCACCTGGTGCTTCTCCGCGTCGTACACACCGCGGGTGAGCGACTCGATGGCGCTGGTCTGGTCACCGCGCGGCTTGTAAT
>JBOGLI010000390.1:0-8427 GCA_050746165.1 Terriglobales bacterium
TGTCGAAGTTCTTCGGGGGCAAGTGGGTGGCGGCGGCACTCACACTGGTGCTGTTTACGCTCGCTCATGCTTCGGCAGTCGGCGTCCGACAACTGGCGCCCATTGTGCTCGTCTCAGGACTCGTGACACTGCTCTACCTATGGCGCAGGGACTTGCTGCTCAACATGGTTGCGCACGCGACAATCGATGCAATCGGCCTGCTCGTGGTCCCCGCGCTCGCGTAAGTCCTTAATTGCTGGCAGGCTAGCGGGCGCAGGACGGTGTCACACGAGTGCGTGCTGACTCGTCTAAGGAGCAGATATTCAATCGGAAGAAGGAGATCGACATGAAGGCCCGCATCGACTTTCGGCACGCCGACCCCAAGATCACTCAGCTCCTGCTGGCAATCGAAAGCTATCTGCACGGCTCCAGTCTGGGAAGCCGCCTTCAACACCTGGTCAAGACACGCGCGTCCCAGATTAACGGTTGCGCACAGTGTCTCGATATGCACACCAAGGATGCGCGCGCCGAGGGCGAGTCCGAGCAGCGCCTCTACGCGCTCGATGCATGGCGCGAGACGCCGTGGTTGGCGTCAACTATTTCTGCCGGTTGCGACTTTCATTCTTGCCAGTCTTGGACACCATTGTCGGTCCACCGTAGCGCAGTCTGCCGCGTGAGCGGCAGATTGCAGATCCTTGAGAGTCGTCACGTCTTGTCCTTTTGCCTGGCGCGTTGCTCGGCAGCCTCGGCACGGACACTCGGGCCGGTAAATTCCAGTACCACGGCGTGATGCACGACGCGGTCGATGGCCGCCGCTGTGGTCATGGGATCCTTGAAGATCTGATCCCACTTGGAGAAGATCAGGTTCGAGGTGATCATGACGCTCTTGCGTTCGTAGCGTTCGGCCAGCAGCGCAAAGAGCACTTCCATCTCGGCCCGATCGTGCTGGACGTAGCCGATGTCGTCCAAGGCCAAGCACTCGAAGTTATCCAGACGCTTGAGCTCACGGGCCAGTCGGAGGTTGCGTTTGGCCTCGAGCAACCGCTCCACGAGGCTGGCGACCGAGGTAAACAGGACCGAGTGACCGCCTTCCACCAGCGCGCGGCTGAGGGCAGCCATCACGTGGGATTTGCCGGTACCGGGCCGGCCGATCAGGCAGACATTGGTTGCGCCAGCGACGAACTCGCCACGCATGAGCTGCTTGATCTGTGCCCGCAACGGTGCTGCGTATCGGTTCAGATCCAGCGTCGCGAGGGTTTTATCGCGTGGTAACTTCGCGTCGTGAAGTAAGCGGGCGATGCGCCGATCGGTGCGTTCGGCAGCCTCCAGCACCACCAACTCAGCGAGGTAGCGCACGTGCGTCCAACCCTCGTGCGTGGCGCGCTCGGCGAGCGCGACGTAATGGGTCAGAAGCGAGGTAAGCCGCATGGCCTTGAGTCGCAACTCCAGCGTCTCATCGGGCGCCACAGTGACGGCGCTCATGCGCACACCGCGGTGGCTGTGTCGGCGCTGAGCAGGCGGTCGTAATCGGTCAGATCTGGATCGCTGATCTGCAGGGTTGGAATGCCGCCATGCAAGCGTGGGCCACGTACCTGGGCGCGGACGGCCTCATAGGTGGGCAGCGCGGCACGGGAAAACAGTTGCGCGAGCGTCTCGCACACCACGCTCTCCCCGTCGGTGGCGGCCAGGTGCAATATGCGCAGGTACTCCAGATCGGCGCGGTCCCCTGACTGCTCCAGCAGCGCGTCATAGGCGCGGCGGAACTCCAGCGTGGGGAATAGTGCCTCTCGGAACACATAACCGCGAAAGGCGCCGGGCTTGCGAACCAACGTGTGGATGATGTGCCGGTAGTCGATGCGGCTGGCGCTGCGACCGATGAGCCGTTCCATCACCGCCACGCGCTCGCCGCGGTAGTCGAGCTCCACGATGTCGGCATGCAGGCGCACACGCAGCCGGTGGCCGATCAGGCGCGAGGAGACCGAATAGGAGTTGCTCAGCACCCGCACCGCGCTGGCGCGCGAGACCGTCGCATACAACTCCTTGTAGGCGGGCAGTGGGCGGCTCGGCAGCGCGCACAGTTGCGCGCGCTCCTCATCCAATCTGACCCCACGGGTCGCGTTGCGCGCCCGGATGCAGCTATCGAGGAAGAGGCTGTACGCATCTCGAGAAGCGAACTCGCGCGAACCGCGCAACCGCAGCCGCTGATCGATCGCCGTCTTGAGCTTGCCGTTGGCACTCTCGACATCGCCGTTCTCGTGCGCATTGCCGGGGAAGTTGCGCGAGCCACGCATGCCATAGTGATCGAGCAGCTCGCGATAGCGCTCGGTGAAATCTCGGCCGCGACTGTCGGGCAGATCATGCGTCGCGGCCGAGAGGTTATCCGTGCGATGTTCGCGCGGCACCCCTCCCAGCTGCCACAGCGCCGCCTGTAAACCGGCGCTCAAGGCCTCAAAGCTCTCGCTCGGGCAGATCGATACCGACTCCCAGTTGGAATAGGTCAGCACGCAGTGGTAGAGCAGATGCGGGAATCTCTCGCCGGCAATCCTGACCTCTAGCTCGCCCATATCGGTGAAATCCGACTGCGCCTGCTCGCCGGGCACGTGGACTTGCGGAAAGAATACTTCCCGATCCGGTCCGCAGCGCGCACGCCATCGGCGAAATCGGCGCTGCAGCGTGCGCAGTTGTCCGGGCGGAAATCGACCCGGATAGCGTTCGTTCAACTCACCCCACACCAGCTTGGCTTCCAGGCTCCCATCCTGATGCAGCAACGCCTCGACCTCGGGCCAGACCTCAGCATACGGATCGGCGCGCGTGCGCCAGGTATGAGGCGCCTTGAGTGCTGAGGGTGCGCTGCCGGCACGCACGTACTTGCGCGCACTGCGCTCGCTCATCCCAGCCTTCGCCGCTGCGATCACCAGCGGAATCCTCTGCTTTAACAACGACATGAGTAACCTCACCTGCTTGTCTGTAATCACGCCGTCCTCCTCGTGGAGGCAGCGTAACCAAGACCGGCAACGAGGACCGAAAACGGCAAATCTAATTGTCGTCACCCGGCAAATCTAATTGTCGCTGACCAATCCAGGGCCATAAGGGCACCGCCGGACGAACGATGAGCCGCATGACGAGTCGTCCGATCGGCTGTACCCGGCGCCGGAGAACTGAAAACGCGCGGACGATCCGATCGACAACGGCGGCAACAGGGGACAAGAGTTTCACCCGCGGTCCTTGAGTCTCTAAGCTCCTCGGTCAGCGACAGACCCAGCCGTACACCGGTTGCCCCGGCGCACAGAAGCCGGGACAGGCGGCCGGCTGAACCTGCCCGTTCGCACATCGCGGCTCGGGCGCAATCGGCACGGGATTCGGGCCCCAGCAACCGCAACCCTGCATCAATGCGCCGGAGGGAAACCCGACGGGTGCCGGTGGTATTGGCAGAGCAACAGTCGGAGGGACGGACTGAGACTGAACGAAGCTCCAGAAATTGCCTTCGGCACCGTAGGCCGGATCCTCGAGCACCCTGAAATTCGAGACGTACTGGTTGGCGAATTCCCCGACCCCCAGGTTCATGTACTGCTGGACGTGCGTGAGCTCGTGCACCCAGATGCCAGGGTTTTCGGCGTCCTCGGGGCGATGGAACACGATCACGTCGTCGAGCGTGATCGCGGCGGCATCGCCGATCTGCGTCACGAGACGGCCAAGATTGGCCACGCCGTTGTCGCCGACCTTGTAGATGGCGCGGTCCATCGCCGCCTCATTCGCGAAGCCCGGCGGAATAAGCGCTCGAATCTCAGGCGGCATCGGACTCGCGGCGGAGACGGCCGAGTTCCGAGAGGCTTGGATGAGTGCCGCGAGAGTAGGGCCGGCGAGGGTCACGGTTGCGATGACTGTGCCCGAGTTCGGCAGGCAGTAGCTTGAGATCTTGTGGTTAAAGGCCGAGATCGACTTCTCGTAGTAGCCACTCGGACATCCTGCCCAACCGGCTGCGGATAGGCAGAGAAGGGCGCCGCCGATCACAATCGAGAGAGCGCTGCGCGAGTGCTTCTTCTTCATCGTGAGACCCCCGGCTGGACGGATATTAGGCGAGAGGTCAGCAGAACTGCAGAACCGCCCTCATTTTAACTACTGTCCGCAACCGAGAAGGAATCCCTATTCGACTTTAAGGCTTTGCGAGATGCGGAGCCTCAGCGCGTACCGTTTGACTAGAGGCGAATCCTCGCGAATCGGCCGGGGTCTAGCCGCCGTCAATCCCTACCAATCCCGGCCCGTCCCGCGTCGCGGTTGCCACGTTTCGAATTACTAGCGACAACTCGATAATAGACTCGAACTGCCGCACGACGGGTTTTCAGTCGGGACCCGGTGGTTCTAGGGGTTTATCAATCAATCACTTGCAACGCTTGCCAACCCCGAACCCAGGCACCTCAAGGCACATTTATGGCACACCAAGTTTGAGCGCGACACATTCCTGGCAGAGAGCGTCCTCAGGACTGCTAGAGCAACGTCACTGTGACTGCCAGCCGCAGATCTCCTGCAACATTCAACCGCCGTCGGTCCGACTCGCCGTCCTTAGTCATGCTCGTCGCGGCCATATCTCATCGCCTCCCACTCCCGAGTGTCCACTCCGACGGAGTCTTCGATCACCTCGAGTTCGTCAGGGTCCTCGACTGGGCACCAAAGCTGACACGAGAAAGCGAAGGACTGCGGGATCTCCGCTCCATCGCCGCGTCGAATGTCCGAGTTCGAGCTGAACTGGAGGATGCAATCGATCGTTCCCGTCACTTCGATATGGATACGCTCATGATCGATTCCGGTCACTACTACGCTGCCCACACTCACTTCCTGGACGCTGAAGTGGGAGGCGAGGTCAACGAGGCCCGGCAGCGAGTCGCTCAGCACGCTATCGACCGCTGCCTCATCAATCTGAGTCTCCAGGCGCTCGGCAATTCGCCGTCGGCACTCGCCAACGGTCTGGAGAACACTCGCGACCGCAGCTAGCGTATCCGCTGCGAACTGCTCAGCCTGCGTGCCAGGAACTCCAAACGTAGATGGCTCGATGTGCGTAAATTTGTGCAGCTCGTCGATCGCCTTGCCAAGCGCCTTATGGTCGGCCTCTGAATCGAGGCCTAACGAGGTTTTCACGTACTCGTCCGACAGCCCTCCCTGTACGGCGAAATACGCTCGCTGCTTGCGTGTTATCCCGTCCTGCTTCCCGGTTTCGTTCTGATACCACCTACAGCGAAGAACTTCCTGGTCGGGCGCTAGCCGCTTAAGGACGTGCCGAACAGTCTCTCTGACGGCGTTGGCGAAATTGTTAAAACGAAGCGGATTCGCGTAGTCTTTGAGGTTCTCGAGCGCTGCTTCAAACAGCTCGGCCTCGAACCCAGAAGCAAGCCACGGCCGGATCATGTCCGCTTCTGCTTCGTGCATGCGCCCTACTTCAGGTCGAGTTGAGACCGCTAACCTTCATCACAGGTCAAGGCGCCCGGCGCGGACTCGTTCAGTTGTGTGAGGTAATGGCCTGGCTGTGTCCTATCCAACCCTTCGTTGATAACACATCGAAGGCAAGTTTGATCTGCCTGGGAGAGAAGCGCTTCTTGCGATCACCCCAGGCATAGGTCTGGGAAACAACGTCTTCGGACGTCTTGGCATTCTCATGCGCAGCTACCCAGTGGACTGTGGACAGCAGCTCAAGACCAAAAGGCGTTTCGAACCATTCGACAAGCTTGGCCACGCGGTCAAAGCGTGCGCGTGTTTCCTCATCGTCGCGTAAGAATTCCTCAGCATCCTTGACGGCGCCAGGCACGAGCTCAAGTTGTTTGTTGGGCGCATCACCCCCATCAGCGTAACCGGCAATCAAATGACCTTCGACCGTTCTTAGCACGTGGCGCAGGTTCTCCGCATAAGGCCCATACATCGCCTTGGAATAGTGAAGCTTGAGGTGCTGACCTGCCTCTTGCATGAAGTACATGAGCTTGTGCACCTCGAGAAGCGTCACAAAGGGATCCATGAGTCCAGCGAGATACCGCTCCATCAGCACGACCAACGCCGCGCGGCCTGCGGTCATGTTGGGAACATTGCGAGATCGCGCCGATCTCTTGTCGCCCACACCGTTAGGCTCATAGACGGCGATATCGACATCTCCGAGATTAGCCATTGCCTTTGCAATACGGGGGCGAACGTCTGCCCAATCGAGGCCGCCGAGGCCGCTTCCCAGCGGTGGAATCGCGATGGATCGAATGCCCCTACGAACGATTTCTTCTCGTAGCGCTTTGAGTCCAGATTCAATGTCCTCAATGCGACTCTTGCCCCGCCAATGCCGCTTGGTCGGAAAATTGATGATGTACTTAGGATTCGTCAGCCAGCCGGTCTCAAAGACAAACATCCGCCCGGGCTGCACCTCTTCGCTCTTGCAAGCAATCTCGTAGGCCTTGAAGTTTGCCGGAAACGCCTCCCGAAACTGCAGTGCAATTCCACGGCCCATAATTCCTACGCAGTTGACGGTGTTGACGAGGGCCTCTACGTCCGCGCGCAGAATGTCGCCGGTTTTGTACTCGATCATGGCTGCCCCTTCCCGTGCGCTCAGTAATACCACTCTGGCCGAATCTCGACAGGCGGCCTATGGGCCATGCCTTGCATCATCTGCATCACACGCTGCCCCATCGTCTGAGAAAGGATGCCTATTCGCTCTACTAAAGCCCAGGGGAAACGCTCCTCGATGAGAAACTCCGCCTGCTTCCCCTCCTTCACCGTGCTAGACACACCGTTTCCCGACCACTTCCGTGCTTCCACCGCATCCCAATTAATCTCGGCGAGCTGAGCAAGGTTACAGCGGTCCTCGAAGTACCGGGCTCCTGCATTGGAAAGTGTAAAAGCCCATCGCTTTCCGTTGGCCTGCGCCCACGTCACGACCGAGTTCAGATCAGTCTGCAAATGCAGAATCGGCCCTTGGCCGCCCCGATAAGTGAGTTCTGGATGGTTTGCTGAATGGAGTAGGTACAACATCACGGAACGAGGACAGAAGTAGAAAGGTACGCATTCCCCCACGTGAAGTCCCGGACGGCAGCCAATCCCCAACGTCAGGCGTCGCTGCTTGATATTCGACATGCCTATCGTCGTTCCTGCGTTCTGACGCTGCATCATCACTGCGTCGGACCACAAGAAACCATCGTTCGCGATCGATTGAAGCCGATCGACGTGAACTATGTGATAAATCTTCGGCGCGGCGGGTTGTGGCATCGCTACACTTGAGCACTCTAACGTCCTAGAAAGTCAGCCGACAGATCGGAATCTCTCACGCGACTGGCGACTGGATGAGACCAAGCGAAATGAGGCGCAGCGTCATCGCTTGCTCGCTAACCTCGAATCGAACCGCGAGTCGGAAGATATCGACGTCGCTAATCGTCGTGACATCGTCCAGATGTGATCGAATGAGCTCTTCCGGCATCAACAAGCTCGCCGCGAATCGATTGGCCTGAATTTCAGACAACTGATCACCACTACTCGAGTTCGAGTTCCTGAAGAAATAGGCCTTGTCGAGCCATAGTCGATCACCCTGATCGGCGTGAAGAAGCAAATGACCGCATTCGTGCGCCAGCGTGAAGCGTTGGCGATTGGGATGATGAAGCTTATTGATTGCAATCGTCGCGACGTCTTTCTCTTTGAGAAGGAAGCCGGAGACGTCGTCTTCCAATTCGTCATATACGATCGACGCACCAAGTCGTTCCGCAACTGCTTCCACGTTCACCGGAACGTCAAACAGATTGAGTTCGCGCAACAACTCCGTCGCGCGCTTGTCGGTCGCGTGCGCCTGGGACTTTCTCATAGCCACCTAATACTGTTGATGATGGATGCTACCGTCGGGCCGGGCGCGCGGGTCGCAAGCGTTCAAGAACAATCGCAGTCTTCGCGCCGACTTCCTGGGCCTTTCCGCCCACGACGACTGACCGCCCATCCGCCCGAGTCACCTCGGCTACGTGCGGAAGGACCTCGGCAATCTCTAACCCAAATCGCTCACATAGGCGGTAAAGCGTGTCGAGCGTTGGCCTCTGATTGCCACGCTCGATGTTCGTTATCGAGGTTCGCTTGAGCTCAAGTATCCGTGCGAGGTCTTCTTGTGTCATATCGGCCGACTCACGGATTCGCTTGATACGGCCGCCGATTGAATTGAAAAGCTGCTCACTATCGAGCATTGCGCCTCCGCCACGGCCACAAGGAGCCCTCCGAGTCCACGCCAAATGTCAGCCAAGCTGACATGGTTGGACTGGTTTACGGGTCTTGGGCTATGCTGCCATTTGCCAACCGTGTCAATTATACCAACGTTCCGATCAATTCACCAACTGCGGAGCATGAGACCCATGGAAACAGAGACTGAAAAGGGTGCGCACAAGTACGAGCTGATCGTTAACCGCAAGGAGTACCGTAAGCGCCCGAGCCCGACCGCATTGACTCTCAGGA
>JBOGLI010000391.1:0-2267 GCA_050746165.1 Terriglobales bacterium
GTGGTTTTCCGGGCTAGTCATCGAATCCATTTTTGCTGCCTCGATGGCCGTTATGAGCGCTGGCATCAATGCCCTGACCACCGCCACCACGGTCGACTTTTACAAGCGGCTCTTCCGCCCAAATGCAAGCGACGAGAACACCGTGTTGGCCGGGCGGATCGGGACGGTCGCATGGGGCGGCGCAGCGACCGTGGCCGCACTGTTCGCTAGCCGTCTCGGCCCGATTATCAATGCCTTTAACAGGATCAACAGCTTTCTGGGCGGTCCAATTTTGGGCATCTTCCTTCTCGGCATGCTGACGCGGCGCACCCGGGGGACCGCCGCGATCCTGGGCGGCGTCACCGGATTCGTTAGCGTGTCGTTGTTGGCCTGGAAAACCTCTGTCGCGTTTTTTTACTATGCGATTGTCGGAACCGTGATGACGTTCGTGACGGGGTGGCTCGTTAGCTTCTCGCAGCCGCCGCCTGACAAATCCGAACTTCTGGGCCTGGTGCACGGCCTAGAACCTGCCGCGGACTCGCGGCCGGTCGACGGCCGCACGTTCGTGACGGAATAATTCTCAATGTAACCGGTCAGAGAAGGGTTCGACGATTCGGTTTGGGTGTTCGATGGCATCTAACGAAAGCAGCAATAAGTTCGCGTACGGACGGCAGGGTCGCACTGGGAACCAGATCGAATCTTCTAACGTGCGCAAAATGGTTGGTCATATCGCGCACAGGCTCGTGCATAAGCCGTGATTCATGATTTTGGCCTCCACAGCAGGTATAAGCGTTAGGCGTTAATCGGCGATGTTCCAGTGATAAAAAACACGGCATCACCTGGGTGTAGAACCGGAAAAGCTCGCATCATAGCCACGACCCCATCGCGCGGAGAGCAAAACGTTTCGACCGTCTGGCCATAGAGGTCGATTGATCGGCCGAGTTCCTGTCCGGCGCGAACTGCGGCGAGCAGTTCGACAGCAGGAATAAAGAAGCCTGCGCGAGAGGCGGAGAGACTGGCATCGAGATCGCCATCGCCGCAGAGTTGAATGGCAGGCGGCGAGCACTCTGGTGTGCCGGGCAACATGCCGAGATGCCTCAGCAGGTTCGAAACACCCCGCCTAAACACGCGTAAGTCGTCGGGGTGAATCCGTCCGGCGCCGCGCGCTTCGGTGTAGAGCCAAGGAATTCCGCGGGAGGCGGCGAAAGAAACAGTGCGCCCGGGCGCCATGGTCGAGTGCGCCCACACGACCGGCGCGCCAAATGCAAGAGCGGCGGCGCGCGAGGCGGAATGGTTGGAGTCGTAGCCCACCATGGTGGGCATGAGGAACTGGACGCCCGCGCTGTGCAGATCGAGAAAAAAATCGGCGCGCGCAATAATCGAGTGGGCAAGGTGGTGGGCAATAATTTCGGTGATCTTTCCTTGAGGGTCGCCGGGAAAGGCACGGGCAAGATTGCCGCCGTCAAGCGGGCTGGTGCGCGTGCCGTTCCAGAACGCAGGTGGATTGGCGACCGGAACCGCTATGACTGTACCACTGAGTTCGGCGGGAACGAGGGTGGCGGTCGTATCGAGTACCGTGCGGACGCCTTCGTATTCGTCGCCATGAACGCCGGCAGTCACGACTAGCATCCTGCCCGGGCGTGCACCGTTAACAACATGCACGGGAATGGCAATGCCTGGCGCGTCGGGCGCGAGATCAAGAGTTACAGCATGTTTGGCGCCGCGGAGAAGGGCTGTCGGGTCAAATTCCCGCGGGGAGATGCCGTTGGTGAGTTCGGGCACGGAGCCATCCATTCGATCCTCAATAAGCGAGAAAACCGCCGTCGGCGACCAGAGTGGCTCCGGTGATGAAGCTGGCATCGTCGGAGGCTAGGAACGCGATCGCGCGGCCGATCTCCTCAGGTGATCCGCGGCGCCCCAGTGGAGTGAAACGGAGAAAGCGTCCGCTGGCGCCCGCCTTCTTATTTTCGCCGATCGCGTCGGCGCTGGTTTCAGTCTTAATGTCGCCGGGAGCAATACAGTTAACGCGAATGCCGTGAGCCGCTAGTTCGATCGCCATCGCCCGGGCGAGCATCGACTGCGCCGCCTTAGTAGCGCAGTAGACGGCGGCGTTTTCTTGCGCGCCAAAAGCGCCGACTGAACTGACATGAACGATGTTTCCGCCGCGACCCACGCGGATCATGTGGCGAGCGGCCGCCTGCGAGCAATAGATGGTCCCCTTCAAGTTTGTATCGACGATCCGGTCAACGTGAAGGGCGTCAGCGTCGACAAATGACGATAGCGCGGCG
>JBOGLI010000392.1:0-4398 GCA_050746165.1 Terriglobales bacterium
TCGCGGAAACCTGCAACTCACGCGCACAGTTCTTACTTTTCAAATTACCAATTGCAATTCTTACTTGCTTATGCCTCACATCATCGGCATCGGCGGACCGTCGTGCGCGGGCAAGACCGAGCTCTCCCGCCGGGTATCGAAAGCGCTGAACGCGCCCATTCTTCCCATCGACGCTTATTACATCAATCTCGACAACCTGAGTCTGGCGGAGCGCGCGCACTTCAATTTTGACGAACCGACGGCGCTCGACCACTACCTCTTGCGCCAGCACATCGAGGCACTCGCCGCCGGGCACGGCATCGATCGCCCGACCTACGATTTCACGACGCATACGAGGGCCGCGGCCACCGAGCGGATTGAGCCCGCAGACTTCGTCATTCTCGAAGGGCTGTTCGCACTCTACTGGGACGATATCCGCCCGTTCCTGAGGACGAAGGTTTTCGTCGATGCCTGCGATGAGACCTGTCTCGCGCGCCGCACTGTACGCGATGTGGCGGAGCGCGGCCGCACGCCACAATCCGTGCTCGAGCAGTTCGAAAAGACAGTGCGTCCCATGGCTAACCTGCACGTTCGACCGACCACCCGCTGGGCTGACGTGGTGGTCAGCGGAAACGAGCGCCTCGAGGTGAACGCGGCCGCGGTGCTGCGCTGTATTTCCACCCATGAGATCGATGCTGCGCCGATCCACCAGATCTGACGGTAAATGTTTTTTTGCACTGAATTCGCTGCACTTTTAATGGCGGGCTTCGGAATTCGGGATTATTTCCCGGCCAAAACTCCAGAAAATGGGATTCGCAGCCGCTGAGGAAAACGCGCCCTTTTTCCCGAAAAGTGTTGCCGCCGGATTGCGCATAAAATTCAGCTAAATACCTGCTTTCTTTTCTTATCGCTGGCGTGATAGTGTCCCTGCTTCCAGCCGAAGAACAGGGACATCAGCCTCGCGGAATCTGCAAGGCATCGTTGCGCGCGATGGAAGGGCGCGTGCAGGAATGTTGATGGAATCCCGACCGACAATTTGTTCGCTTCGTTCGCAATTATTAACGCTGCTGCAACACTGGTCTTGTACGTTCACGCTGCACGACCCTGACCCATTTCTGTCCAAGCGACAAGGAGAAGCTTCGAGATGTCGAATTTAACCGCAACACGGACCGCATTGCTGGCAATCCTGCTGGCTCTCTTTGCGTTGAGCGGCGCCACTCTTCTGGCGCAGTCCACGATTGACGGTGCGATTGGCGGCACCGTCACGGACCAAACTCACGCGGTTGTCCCCGGTGCCACGATCACCGTACGCAACCTGAGCACGAACCAACAAGCTACGGGGCAGTCCGACGCAACGGGTGGCTATCGCATCACGCATCTTCGTCCGGGCAGCTACGAACTCACCGTTACTTCGGGCAGCTTCGCGCCGTTCACAGCCAAGGACATCATCGTGGAAGTAGGCCGCGTGACGTCGGTCGAAGCCAGGTTGACGGTCGGCGGTAAGGGAGAAATGGTCGAAGTCACGGGCGAAGCGCCGGTCATCAACACGGTGCAGCCCGACTACACCACGAACGTTAACTTGCAGGCTTTGCAGGATCTGCCGATTAACGCGCGCCGGTTCTCCAGCTTCGCCCTGAGTACGCCTGGGGCAGCGGCCGACGGTCCTTACGGACTGGTTTCTTATCGTGGCCTCTCGGGACTGCTCAATAGCAGCACGGTCGACGGCGGCGACAACAACACCGCCTACTGGTCGGAAGAACGCGGGCGCACCCGCGCCACCTCCACCGTCGGTCAAGATGCCGTCCGTGAGTACCAAGTCAATACGTCCAATTTCTCCGCCGAATTCGGGCATGCCGCCGGCGGCGTGGTCAATGCGGTCACCAAGAGCGGCACCAACAGTTTGCATGGCGGTGGTCACATGTATGCGACCGATAGCGCCATGTGGGCGACAATTCCCAGCTTTACGTCAGCGGCAGCCACGAAACCTCCGGACCGCCGCTACCAGTTCGGCGCCGACATCGGCGGGCCGATCGTCAAGAACAAGCTCTTCTTCTTCTTTAACTGGGACCAGCAACGAGAGAACGCACCCGGCATCGCCTACATTCCCTTCACTCCGTCGATTACCGTTGCGGCGCCCGCAACCTGCACATCGAGCAGCTTGTCGCCCGGCGCGACGCTGTTCTGTCGCGGAATCTCGCAGGCCACCGTCGATAAGACCGTCGCTTTCCTCAATGGCCTGACGGGCACGGTCCCCCGCACGAAGGACCACTGGATTATTTTCCCGAAAGTGGATTGGAACATTAATTCGAAGAACACTTTCACCGCGAGTTGGAACCACATGCGCTGGTCCTCGCCGAACGGCATTCAAACCGCTGGTTCGGTCGGCAACGGTTCACATACGTGGGGCGATGACTACGTCGATGTGGACACCGGCAACGCGCGCGTCGTGTCGCTGTTGAGCAATACGATCAGCAACGAGTTCCGGCTTTCGATCGGGCGTGAGTTGCAGCGCGAAAGCAGCAGCGCCCCCGGCCCTGGCGAACCGACCACCGGTCTTGACGGTAAGCCCCCGTACATCACCATTCCGGGCCCGACTGGCGGTTCCTTTTTCGCCATCGGCAAGCCCAACTACCTGGAGCGCGGCGCTCTTCCGTTGGAGAACCGCAAGCAGTTCACCAACATTGTTTCCCTGGTGAAGGGAACACACAATCTGAAGATTGGGTTCGACGCGAACCATACGAGCGATTTCATCAGCAACCTTTACCAGGAGGGCGGCGCGTATTCCTATAACAACCTGCCCGATTTCATCACCGACTGGGCTGGTTTCATCGGTGACGCGCCCAAAACGCTGTGCTCCAGCGGCAAGGCGCAGTGCTACAGATCATTCCAGCAGGGCGTCGGCCCCACTTCGTTCAATTATGTGACGAACGACTTTGCCGCATTCGTGCAGGACGAGTGGCACGTCGCGCCGCGGTTAACCCTGAGCCTCGGCCTGCGCTGGGATTACGAGAAGTTCCCCAGCCCGATCTGGCCAAACGCCAACCTCCCGGCCACCAGCACGGTTCCGAAGGACGAACGGGACTTCGGCCCGCGTTTGGGCGCCGCGTGGGACGTGACGGGTGACGGCAAGACGGTCGTTCGCGGTGGCTATGGAATCTTCTACGGCCGGGTGATCAACGGCTACATCGCCAACGACCTGACCGTGACCGGCTCGCCGCAATCGCAGCTACAAACACAATCGTTCACCCCCTCGACGACGGGTGCGCCGATGTTCCCATACATCCTCTCCGCCGCCGCGGCTTCGAGCCAGGCAACGAACGTGAACGCGTACGGGATTGTCAGATTGCCTCGTATTCACGAAGTGGATTTCGTGATCGAGCGCGAAATCGCCAAGAACACCGTCGTTTCCTTGTCGTACATGATGAGCATCGGGCAGCATCTCCCGATGGTCTTCGACCGCAACCTCAACCCTTCCACCAACACCATCACGTACTCGTTCAACGGTGGACCTTTGGGGGCCACCACGCAAACCATGCCGGTGTACGCCGGGACGCGGCCGAATGCGGCTGCCAGCGCGTACTACAGCCTGGAGTACGTGAGCCACTCCCGATATGACGGCGAGGTGCTGCAGATCACGCGTCGCATGACCAGTGGCCTGCAGTTGGATGCTTCCTACACTCATGCGCGAGCGACCGATTCGAACCAGTTCCTCAGCACCGGCGCCAGCAGCATGCCCATTGCCGATCCCGCTCATCCGGAGTTGGACAACGGCACCTCCGATTTCGATATCCGTCATAGCGTCAATTTTGACGCCATCTACCAGCCGCACGTATCGAACGCGATGCTCGGCAAGATCATCAACGGCTTCTCGATCGCGCCGACGTTCGGCATCCGTTCTGGCAGGCCGTTTACGGGAGGCATTTCCGGCAACGCTCCCTGCACAACCGCTGCCGGGTTGTACACTTCGAGCTGCCCAACCGGCTCCATCAAAGCCACTACCACCGGCTTGATTGGTGACGGCGGGGCGGGCCGCTTGTATTCGATGGGCCGCAACACGTTCCGGTATCCGACGACCGCGGGCGCGAACATGCGCATCGCACGCCGCTTCAAGATCAAGGAAGGCAAGACCGTCGAACTCATCGCCGACGCCTACAACATCACCAATCATCGCAATATCACCGGCCTGAACGGGACCTTCTACAGCGTCTCTGGCACGCAGGTGAACGGCCAGTTGCCGGCGATGAACTACAACACCAGTTTCGGAGCGTTCACTTCCGCCAACAATCAGGACCGCGTCGGCTCCACGCCCCGCGAATTCCAGTTGGGCGCCCGCTTTACGTTCTAAACAAACCACGGCGACGCGAGCCGCGGCGGAGACTTTTGTCTCCGCCGCTTTTTTATTTTTCAAGTGCCATTTTT
>JBOGLI010000393.1:0-3398 GCA_050746165.1 Terriglobales bacterium
TGGTCAGCGTGGCGTGGCGGACACCGAGCGTGAAAATGCTGGTGTTGCTGGAGCTGTTGCTCGGCGCCGTGTTCATCTTGGGGATGTTGTCGTTGCCCTTGGCGTCCACGTAAACGCGGACTACAGGCCGGTCGAGCGAAAGGTCCTGGATGTTCCAGGTGCGGCCGAGCAGCGACGTAATACGGATCGCAAGATGAAGGTGCTGTACCTGCAGGATCGGCGGAGAAGCGTAGGGCGCTGCGCCGGCGATGCTGACACCGTACAGATCAACGGTGGGGCTGATGCCGGACCAGCTCAGGTTGAATCGTTGTGCCGTCACCTGCGTGTTCAGGGCCTCGGAGGTCTTCTGCTCGGCCATGTTGAGGACGTAATTTCGGAACGCCTGGGTGTGCACCGCAATCACGGCCGCGATGACGAGCACGACGATAAGAATGACGATGCCGCCGAACGTCCAGGCGACGATCTTCTTCCAGTTCCGCCGATGCTCCGGCTCTTGCGGCGGCTGGTCTTCATAAATCGGTGGAAGATTACGCGCTGCGCTCAAAATGCCTGCCCCAGGGTAACGAAGATTTGTGTTGATTTGATGCCCGGCGGCGCGTTGAGAAGATGGCCGATGTCGATTCGTACCGGGCCCACCGGTGTCTTGTAACGCAAGCCGGCGCCAATGCTGCTGGTGAAATTGGCGAAGAAGCTGTGAAATCCAACGTTCTGATAGACGTTTCCGCCGTCGTAGAAAGTGGCGACTCCCAGGTTCTTGCCGATGAGCGGGAAGTCGACAGGAATCGGGATACGCAGCTCTGAATTCAGGATGAACAACTCGTTGCCGCCGACCGGCACCTGGATGAACGAGCAGGTGCTCTTGTCGGCGGGATTGCCGCAGGCCGGAATCTGGTGCTGCGGGCCGGCGCCGTTGAGCGGGAATCCACGCAGCGTGCTGCCGCCGCCGGTGAAAAACTTTTCGCTGAGGGGGACGCGGCTGCCGCTGAACGGCTGCTCGAGGCCGAGCCGGAGGCTGTTCGCGTACACGATCCCGCGGAAGATCTTCTTGTAGTAGGCGGCCTGTCCCATGAAGCGGCCAAAGGAGACGCTGGAGCCGAGCTGGGTCGCGTTGAATCCGAGTTCCGCCGTCTGGTAGAAGCCCTTGGTGGCGTCGAGCACGTTATCGCGCGTGTCGCGAGTGAACGTTCCCGAGAAAGTCGAAAGCCGGATGTGGCGGTCGGCCAAGGGGACGAGGGCCGGAATCAACAGGTTGCTAAGGCCGGTCTCGCGGAAGTCGTAACGGAAGAACAGGTTCTCCGTCTTGTCGGGATTCAGGGACCGCTGGAACTGTTCGCCGATGTCTGCCAGTCGCGAGGTGAAGATGGAATTCCTTCCGTCGTGCTCACCGGTGAGCGACAGCTCGGACGACCAGTTCGTGCCGCGGAAATGCGGGTCGAGATATCCGAAGCGCATGCGTTGGTCGAGACGCGATCCTAACGCGCCGAAGGTGAGCGTCTCGGCACGCCCGCGGAAGTTCAGGCGCGTGTATTCGAAAGTACCGCGCGGTCCCCAGAAGGTCTTTTGGTTCGTTCGGAAAGTGGAAGGCAAGCCCACCGGCGGAAGTCCCGGCACGGCGACGGTGCCGCTGGGCACGCTGCCGCCACGGTTGATGACCTCAAAACCGAAGCCATAGGTGATGGTGTTTTCACGCGCCTCATGGACCTTCACCACTGCGGTTTCGCGGTTCTGGGTGGTGATCGCGCGCCGCGGATCGACCGAAGCCCAGTCGAAGATGCCCAGGTTGTAGAGTTGGTCTTCCGAGGCGAGCATCTTGTCTTCGCGCATGGGAGCGCCAGCTTTCAGCTGCGTGGCGCGGTCGATCGTCCCTGGCTTGGTGGCATAGTTCCCCAGCAGTACGACGGTGCTGGTATCCACGCTCGGCCCCTCGTCGATCTGGTACACCACTTGGATCCGGTGCGAGTTCTTGCCGACCGTCTTGATGGTGGCGCGGAAGCTGGCGTTCAAGTACCCCTTCTTGAGGTAGGTCGCCATGATGTTGTCGCGGTCGGCATTGACGAGTTTCTGCGAGTAAGGTTTGCCGGGCTCCAGCTTCAGTCCACCCTCCACGAGTTGGTCCTTCGGGACCGTGTCGTTGCCTTCGATGTTGAGGGATTCGACGATATCGCGCGGTCCTTCATCCACGCGGAAGGTAACGTCGACGTTGCCCTTGGGGTCGGTCGCAACCTGCGGAGTGACTTGCACGGTACTGAAGCCATTGGCCTGGTACACCGACTTCAGCCCATTCACGCTGTCCTTCACCAGCTTGTCGCTGTAGTTGCCGTGGCCGAAGAAATGGGCTTGCTGCACCTTGACGGCAGGCGTGAGCTTTTCGACAGGCACCGCCTTGTTGCCGACGATGTCCACGTCGGTCACTTTGTGGCGGCGACCCTTGTCGATTTGATAGACGATGGTCTCGGTCGAGTCCTGCTTCTGCACCGAGGTGCGCACCTCGAAGCCGAAGTAACCCTGCTGTTCAAAGTGGGAGACGAGGTTCTGCCGGCCCTCCTGGATCAACTCAGGGTCCAGCCCCGCCTGCTGATAGACCGGAAGGAGGTTTCTCTTGTTCCAACTCCAGAGATGGGCGCCCTGCACTTTCACGTTGACGGTGGGGCCGGTCTGGACTTCGAAGGTGACGTCGGCGCGGTTGGTTTCCGGGTCGTAATTGGCGCCGATCAGCTTCACTTGGCCCGCGAGGTGGTGCTCCGACATCAAGGTGTCCTCGAGGTAGCTGACGGCGTTCTGCAGGTGTTTGGAGGAGAACGTCTTGCCCTGGATGACGGAAGAGCTCTTCAGGCGCGACATCAGGCTGTGCAGCTTGCCCTTGAGTTTCGCGGTCTCCTGCGGCGTCGTTCCGGTGACGATAACCTTGCCGAACTTCGCCCGCGGCCCAAGGACGGTATTGAAGTACACGGTGGCGAGAAGGTGCTTGGGGTCGAGTTTGACTTGCGGCGTCACACGGGCGCGGAAATAACCGGAGCGATGGAAGAATGTTTCCAGCGCTTCGCGGGCGTTCTGGACATCGACCTCGCTGTAGGCGCCGCGCGGGGGGTAATTGGAGACCTGCACCAGCCGGGCATAGGCGAATTCACCAGTCTTGTTGACGGCGCCGGGAAATTCGAAGAGGCCGTAGTAATACGCGGGTTCGAGCACGAATAAAACGCGGATGCCCTTGGCTTCGGGACGGAGTTCGAGATCGACCGCCTTGTACTTCTTGGTCGCCTTGAGAGCCTGCATAGTCGCGGCGATGCGCTCTTTCGAGAGCGGTGTCCCCGGCTTTTGGGCGAGCAGCGGCTCGTACTCTTTGTAATTCAGCCCGGGCTGGCCTGCCAGTTCTACGGTGGTGACGTTCTGTCCCTGAT
>JBOGLI010000394.1:0-3369 GCA_050746165.1 Terriglobales bacterium
CGCGCGATTACCAGGGGGCAACGCCGGCGGCGCAGATCGATTCGGCGTGCGCGGCGGCCGGGCCGGGCGGCGCGGTGATGGTGCCGAGCACGATGGGCGCGGGCACGCCGACGGCGATCAATTGCAAGATCCTGGATTTCCGGGCCAGCACGCCGATGTTTTACAGCAACAACACGCTACAAAGCGGCGGGCTGACGATGCAGAAGAACCTGGCCGGCGCGAGCGGATATAACGATGCGATCCGGGCGAAGATCGACGTGACCGGGGGCGGGACGTTCAACACGAACAGCCAGACGGCGTACATGCTGTTCAACGCCGATGGGCGGATGCGTGGATTGGGTCAACTGGTCGGCTACTGGGGATATTTGCCATGTTTCGGCATCGGCAACTGCATGGGCATGAACCTGGTGATCGAGGGCTGGAACGGAACGGGCGGCAGCACCACCGGGCACGCGCAGACGCAAATCACGGGGTTGGGCGAGATCGACCTTAAACGCGGGTCGTACCAGGCCAACAAGAGCACGTTTAAAGCGACGGTGAGCGGTTCGCCGGCGCCACATGCGACGACGATCGCGTACACGCCGGTCACGAATGAGGACGCAATCGGCCACAGACGGATTTACAACGTCAGCCGGAAGAACACGGGCGATGGGACGGCGGCAAAGATCAACGGAGTTTCGGGCGACGTCGTGACTTTCTCGGGAACGAACTTCACGGCGGCCGATGTGGGAAGGTTTCTTGCGGTGGGGACGACGGCGGCCCTGTACGCGCCGACGGGCGGGAACTGCAACGGAAACGACGTGGTCATCGATAGTGTCTGCACGCCGGATTTCGACGAGATCATCGCGGTGCTGTCGGCGACGCAGGTGCAGATCGAGGGCAATTACGACACGATCGGGCTGACCACGGCGTGGCCGCAACCATTCCTGGTGGTGGACGGAAGCGAGCTCACGTCGTGGGACACGACGAACCACACGGCGACGATCCTCTCGAACAACTACTCGTGGCAGAACGGCGACACGCTGATTTCGCCGCCGGAATCGCACGGGGAATTCCTGGGCGCAAACATCCTGATGACGCCGGTGTACAAGCGGCGCGGAGCCGGCGCGCCGGTGGCGGGTTACTACATCGGATCGCAGGGCAGCTCGGCGGCGCCGCTGGATGCGGCCTTCAGCGCGGGCGGATGGCTGCGGTACGGACTCGATTTTGGACATGCGTCGTTCGTGAATCCGAGCCGTGCCATCAGCCTTCCGGCGAACACGGGGCTGGCGTGGGGAACGGACAACGGGTCGAACTTCCTGGCATCGTCGGGCAACGAAACCTACGTCGCGAACAACAACGGCGATGCGAAGTTCTGCCAGTACATCACGGCCTACGATCCGGCGAACTATGCGAAGACATGCCTGAGCAGCGGCACGACCTATGGCGCGGTGGTGCTGGCGAAGGGCGGCACGGGAACAACCAAGCCGCTGTACGTCTGGAACCAGACGAACGGCACGGTGACGATGCAGCTCGACAAATGGTATTTCGACAGTGCCGGGAACCTGTATCCGGCCGACGGCGGCGGCAATCTCGGGCTCAGCACCAACAAGCCGAATACCGTGTTCGCGAAGGTTGCGGTGGATACGCCGAAACTCCAGGGCATCACGGACACAAACGTTGTCACAAACCTGAATGCCGACCTGGTGGACGGGAAACATGCAGCAGCGTTCGCGCTGAAGATCGCCTCGGGAACAGCGACGCTGGGGACGACCTCGATCGCCGCGAACACGTGCGCGCCGGCAGTCACGGTGGCGGCGACGGGAGTCCTTACCACCGACATTATTTCCTGGACACCGAACGCGGACATCACGGCGGTGACGGGCTACACGCCGGGAGGGACGCTGAAGATTTATCCGTATCCGGCGGCCGATAACGTGAACTTTAAGGTATGCAATGCGGACCCGACGAACGCGGTCACCCCTGGGGCGGTCACGCTCAATTGGGAGGTGACGCGGTGAGAACGGGCAGCGGGCGCTGGGCGTTGGGCGTAGGGATGTGGGCGGTCCTATGCATAAGTGTGGTGGGGCAGATGTGGCCGAACCCGGGGCCGGGACAAATACCGAGGGCGGCGACGGTGGTGTTCGATGCCGGCTTCGATTTTCGGGCGACTTCTACGTATGTGACCGATCCGGCGTTCGCGACGTATCAAGTCGTCAACAGCGGCGGTGTGCCGGCGGAGACGTATCCGACCACACGCACGGTGAACGGCGCAGCGGCTACATTCGGGTGGGAGTCGGGGACGACAAACCTGGGTCCGGGCAGAGATCGCAGCAGCAGCGTGGATGCGCGGCTCGCGGGCGTGAACCAGGTAGCGGCGGCGAAGCCGGGAAACGCAGTATGGAGACTGGAGCTTCCGGCGGCGGGAGCGTACGACGTGGACCTGGCAGTTGGGGATGCAACGTCCTCGCAAGTGGAAAATGTTGAAATTCAGGATGGAACGGCGGCGGTGATTTCGTTCACGAATGTATCGGTTTCCGCCGGAGCATTTCTCGACGCCTCAGGCGTGGTACGCAGTACTGCGGCCAATTGGGTCGCAAATCATGCGACGCGGCGAATCACGTTTTTGACGACGACGCTGCGGGTGGTGCTGAAACCTCCAACGGCGTCATCGAGCACGATCGCGCACCTGCGCGTCACACGCGTGCCGTAACGGAAAACGGCGAGGCGTGACGTAAGTATTCATCAGTGCAGAGAAAGATGTTGGGGCCATGTCGTCGGTGGCGGCAGATGTTGCATTCCTGGTAGCACTCGGAAATATCCTCGATCATAAATTGCGGAAGTACGGCAGCGTGCGCGAGCTGTTCATTCGCCTCCTGCTGATGGTGCGCGACAAAGCGGGGCGGCTGGTGGCGCTGTTACCGAACCGGGCGCAGAAGGAATTTGAGCGGAAGCACGGACAACGCAACATCGTACTGAAGGCGCGGCAACTTGGGATGACTACCTGGGTGGCGGCGCGTTTTTTTATCGACACGATTACGCGGCGCGGCACCCTGAGCGTGCAGGTCGCACATGACCAAACTTCAGCGGAGGAAATATTTCGGATCGTACACCGCTTCCTGGAGAACCTGCCAGGGCGGTTGCGGGATGGCGCGCTGCGTACGTCGCGTGCCAACGTCCGCCAGATCGCCTTTCCGGAACTCGACAGCGAGTACCGGGTGGAGACGGCGGCGGACCCGAACGCCGGCCGCGGGCTCACCATTCGTAATCTGCACGCGAGTGAGGTGGCCCGCTGGCCGCGCGACGCGGCGGGAACGCTGGCGTCATTGCGCGCGGCCGTGCCTCCGGACGGCGAGGTGGTGCTGGAATCGACGCCGAGCGGAGCGGGCG